>JAHITX010000007.1 GCA_018817425.1 Pseudomonadota bacterium | reverse complement strand
TAATGACGTTAAGCTTTCATTGACGGCGCTTTATGACTTAGACGGGTGCAGTATGTTTCGTCCTGGTTTTAAGTATATATATGGTAATCACTGGATTTTTGATATTTACGGAGTGATCCTGGGAGGAGAAGAAACAAGGCCAAGCAGGTATGGGTCCTTAGATTGGGCTAATGAAGTCTTCGGCAGAATAACTTATCAATTCTGAACATAAAAGGAGGATGATTTGCTATGAAAATTTATAAAACAGTTAATTTGGCAATAGTATTAATTGCCTTTATTTTTACACTTCTCTTACCAGGGGCACTTATAGGAGCAGATATACCATCCATAAAGGATGTGGTCGAAGGAAAGGCTGCACTTCCCACAATTGAGGATCTGACCGGCGGAAAGGTGAAGATCGGTGATCTGATTGACAAGAACAATGTGGATTTGGTCAAGGAATATATTACTGCGGCTATGTATGTAAATGTAAAAAGGGGAATGGTTCTGAAAATGGGAACCCAACTGTCGCCTGATAAATTGTATCCAAAAGCCTTCAAGGAGGCAACTGAAAGGAACCGGGGCAAGGCTGTAATGAATAATAATGGAGCAGTTTACTATGAAAAGATAGGTACTCCATGGCCGGGTGGTATCCCCTTTGCCTGGGCAAAGAACGGTTTGGAGGCAATGGGTAATTATCAATACGGACGTGTATGGGATTCGTATATTCATCGTCCGGTTCATATGTGGTATATAAATTCCAAAGGAGAGGTTTATAAGTCAGTCGGACAGGAGCATATGTATGTGAGGTGTAGCGGTAGAACAATAGAACCACCATTGGGGACAATTCCGGGTTATGAGAATATCTTGATCAAAAGGATTACGGTAGCAACTTATCCCAGGGAGATTGCAGGGTTGGGGCAGTTTACCGTGAGGTATTATGACTCTGCGAAGGATTATGACACGGGATTTGCCTATCTTCCTGCCTTCAAAAGGACAATGCGGACAAGCGCCACCACCTGGCAGGATAACATAGCAGGGGCAGATCTGATCTATGGTGATGGCGATGGCTTCCAGGAGCCATATTCAGATTGGGACCTTAAGCTTATAGGTAAAAAGTATTTACTGGTATCAGAATCCACTACTAACAACACGTACGATAATAATGGCAAGCCGAGGATACCAACGTACGATGAAAAAAGAAAGCCCGCTGATGGAATACAGTTTGATGTGGGTAAAAAATTTGCCCGGATAGGTTGGGTCATAATGCCGGTGGACGTTGTAGAGGCTATTCCGAGGTTCAAACATGTTTATGGAAAGAGGGTAGTATATATTCCGATCTGGCCTTATATTTTTAGTGGAGGCGGAATTGCGGCAACGGATATATATGATCGACAGATGAAACTATGGAAAGGACTATTCCATATATACGGACGTCTGGAATATATAAATGGTGATCAACAAAAGCCGGTGACACCATACACCTCTACCTGGTATTATGACCTCCAGGCAGATCATACGACCCAGATGTGGATGCCATGTGCAAAACTATTCGTGGGCTTCAGTCCTGAAGATATCAACTTGACAACCTTACTCAAGAAAGGAAGGTGAGCACTCTGTTCTTAATGAAGATAAGGTGATAGACACTCAGGCTATGGTTAATAAGCTCGGGAAAAAGGGCGAGATCGCATAAGCCATATATTCTCGCCCTCCAATTTGCAGGAGGTGAAAGTGAAGCCGGTTCGAGATTACGATGAACTGAAGGATATGTATATAGGGGATGGTCAGTGGGCTCATAGAGGCTGGGTGGATATCTTTGAATACAATGCCAGGAGGTGGCCGGATGAGGAGGCATTTGTTGATGCCAGAATGAGGGTGTCCTGGGCAAAGATTAAGCAAATAACAGATAGGCTTGCTCTTGGCCTCATTGAGATAGGCTTAAACAGGGATGACGTGGTTATTGGGCAATTGCCAAACTGTATTGAGAATATAGCTCTATGGGTCGCTTGTGAGAAGGCTGGACTGGTGCATCTCTACTCTATGCCTACTAACAGGGAAGCTGAGATAGCTCATTTTATCGAATTCACGAATGCAGTTGCTGCGGTAACCTGCTTTGAGTTTCGACATTTTAACCACTACAAGATGTTTAACGAATTTCGTGCCAGTGGCAAATTCCCCAAGTTTGAGCACATCTTCCTCATAAGCGGTTATGGGCTTGAGAAATTGCCTGAAGACGTAATTTCTGTGGAGGAGATAATAAATACACCCATAGAGGAGAAATATACCCCGGCTTACCTCTATAAAACCAGGGGCGACCCCTTTGAGGTATGGCAGATGGTATCAACGACCGGTACTACAGGCATGCCCAAGATTGGTATGCTCTCCCCGAACTGTAACATATCCACCGGACTGGAGTTCGTAAACCACTGGAGACTGACAAGAGATGATATAGGAATCACCGCTGCATTTTGCTTCTCCGGCCCTTCGGAAGGGGTAATACACGCACTGGTTACTGTTGCAGGTAAAATCATCTTGGTTGACTGGGGGGATCCGGAGGAAGTTCTCAAAGCCATAGAGAGGGAGAGGGGAACATATTATGGTGGTTTTCCTCTCCATTCCATACAGATGGCAAGGCATCACGCTTTTGATAAATATAATCTGAGTTCCCTGCGTTTCGTCGGTCATGCCGGTGCTCCCTTCCCTGCTGGATTATTGGAGGAAGTAGAGGATAGGTTTGGCGTACCTCTAATAACTTATTATGGTGTAAACGAGATCCAGGGGATACTCGGCAGTGATGTGGATATCCCAAGAGAAAAGAGATTTGGCTCTGTTGGCAGGGGCGGACGTAGGGTTCATCCTAAAATAGTTGATGATGAAGGCAATGAATTGCCACGAGGTGAGGTTGGAAAGCTCATTATCAGTGGTGGTGGTGTTGGCGCCGGCTACTACAACGATCCGGAGAAAACGAAACAGGCTTTTGGCGGCACACTGGGCAAGGGGGGCTGGTTCGATACAGAAGATCTTGCGCGAATGGATGAGGATGGAGATATCTGGCTCGCCGGACGTACCAGGGATATGATATTGCGCGCTGGTCAGAACATCTTCCCTGCTGAAATCGAAGGGATGCTTAACGCTCATCCAAAAGTGTCAAATGTGTGCATTGTTTCAATGCCTAGCTCTGATTATGGAGAGAAGGCTTGCGCTTATATCATCCTCAAGAAAGGAGAAACTACTTTCACCTTTCTTGAAATGGTTTCATTTCTCACTGAGAGAAAGCTTGCCAAATATAAGCTGCCGGAGCGGCTTGAGATAGTAGAATCTTTTCCAATGTTAGGTGATAAGATACATAAGATGGCTCTGGGTAAGGATATAGCCAATAAGCTTTTGACTGAAGGCTTAATTACTCAGTCTATGATTGATAAGTTCATAGAACAGGGTAAGATATTATAAAGGTTTAAACAGTGATGAAAATTGTTGATTTTCACTATCATCCGGTCAGTCCGATCTTTGACTTTTTGCCCCAGCCTATGGGATTGTTGAAAAAAAGGAACCCTGCATGGGCCAAACGATTTGCAAGCATCCCCACCGCCAGCGATATACTATCATTTCTTGATGAGGAAGAAATAGACTATGCGGTATTGCTTGCGGAAAGAATCCCAACTGTGACAGGGATAGTGTCTAACGAATTTGTGGCTTCACTGTGCAAGGGAGAACCCAGACTGGTTCCCTTTTGCAGTATAAATCCAGTTCTTGATGTTCATATGGATGTGATGCTGGAAAAACTTGTTAAAGAAGGCTTTAAAGGATTAAAGCTATGGCCAAGCTATCAGCATTTTTACCCGAATCATCAAAATATATATCCCCTATATTCTTCAGCACAGAGATTGGGAATTCCGATACTATATCATATAGGAACTTCTGTTTTCAAGGGGGTTAAGCTGAAGTATTGCGACCCTATTTATTTGGATGAAGTAGCTGTAGACTTCCCGGAGCTCAATATTGTTATGGCCCATGCGGGAAGGGGCTTTTGGTATGATAAGGCATTTACGCTGGCTTCTTTACATAAAAACATATATCTTGAAATATCCGGATTACCTCCTGCTAAACTCCTTGAATATTTTCCACGGATAGGGAGAATCGGACCTAAAATAATTTTCGGATCGGATTATCCAGATATAACATCCATTAAAAAGAATGTCGACCACATAAAGACCCTGCCCCTTGACCCATCAGTTATTGAAGGGATACTTGGTTTAAATGCCAACAAACTGCTCAAGGTGTTTTAATCTCTTTATGAATGCAGGCTAAAATAAGTAAAAACTTCTGACAAGACCATGCTTTTTCGAGGAGAAAGCAAATGGATAATATACTGGCGCAGCTGAGCAAGCAGGAACTACCATCTTGAACACAATTTTGGCCATGGGGATAAATACCTATCTTATAATTTGCTGCTTTTCAATTTTCTTACTTTCTTCACGCACCAGATCATGGAACTATCAGATCCTGGTTATCAAAAGTTTCGGGCCAAGTTCACTTCCTGGAAAGAATACTGGAATCAATTGCGCTGCACAATAAGGATTCTTATATTTCCTTCATTTGAAAGCCTGCTGGAATTTATTATTGACCCTGACAAATGTATCCAATCCTTATATGTATTGTTGAACTTAATGACTTTTGTTAATAACTTTTCCGTCTCTATCACAATGTTTCAGCAAACTTTTCTATATTCCTCAATCCGATAACCAAAAATTACATTCACCAAGATTTGTTGCGTATTGCCGAACGAAATTGACAAAAATAGTCATATTTGGTAACTTAATCAATTATTTTAATAGTCTCTTTTTATCAAATGGTGTTTTGTCGTAAATTCCACGTTATGCTATTAGGAGACTATTTTTTTATCTACACGATAATAAATTATTTTTATACTATGTGTGGAAGTATTTTCTTCTTCTCTTTTACTATATAACGCTATAAGGTTTTTAGGTTTTGCCGATTTTGAATGTAAACAATTGATTCGGACTCAAAAATACTGCAACTGCACCATCTGCTGCATTGCCCAACTTGTCAGTGTAGCAGATGAAACGTTGACCGGCTTGCAGGAACAGCAAAGTTAAAATAAACCGGAGATTTAGATATTCATAAGAAAAGAAACTACTTCAGACATTGAGGCAATTACCCAGGTTACAATAGCTGCCTTCAGTACCCTCCCAATAAGCAATCATACTGAGGCAATATATAATCAAGGCATTACGCGCCGCAGGAGCACTTACTTTGTCGCTTGTGGCGGAAATTGAAGTGTGTATTGCCTATCAATGCTAATTAAAGCGGTTTGCCTGATTAATATAAAAGTCCCCGTTACTTGCAACGGGGACTTTTAATTTCCTATCGGTTTTTGTGATTTATAGAATGGAAATTTCCATAAATCATTTGAATATATTTTTTAAAACATTATTGAGTTCTTTTCCCACTTTCCCGTCAAGCTTTTTTTGAACCTGTTCTTGTACAACCTTTGATGCGGCATTTCCAAGCAGGCGGTTAAGGCTGTTTCCGTCTGCCGCGATTTGTGGAGATGTTACATCACCTTTGATGGTGCAGGGAATTTCCAGTTGCTGATCATTATTTAAAAGGTATTTTAATGTCTTGTCTTTTTGGAAACGCTCGGATGCGGATTTAGTAAGAAGTACTGCCGTATTCAAATCAAGGGATTTATCAAGGCCAATGGAGCCTTTACCGGATAGTATAAAATCATTTGCGGATATTTTCATGGTATCAAGTGCGATTTTTCCTGCCTCGATACTAAATTTTCCTGCAAGGTCTTTAAATGCAGTTTCGTTTAAGCTTTTTTGTTTTTCCGGTGCGATGGCTTGTGCCACCATGTTTAATCCTTTAAATTTTAGAAGACTTTCGGATACGGCATCCAATATATTTACATTGGCGAGTTTCCCGTTGGTAATGTCGGCAGAACCTTTTCCTGCAAGACTTTTTGAAATTATATTCCAGTCTGCTCCTTTTCCCTGAATGCTGAAATTGCTGTTGATGTTTCCAAAAAGAGTATCTTGCATACTGGTAAATTGATTCAGGACTTTATTCACATTGATGTTTTTTGTAGCAAGATCCATATCCCATTTCGGAGATTGCATATCGCTGAGATTTACTTTTGCGTTTGCTTTTATGTTACCATCGAAGCTGTCAAAACTTATATTTTTTAATGTGGCAACCGCGTTTTCGTATTGGATTTCAGCTGAAACATTTTCAAAATCTGATTTATTGTATTTGCATTTTTTAATGGAAATCTTTCCAAGCGCTTTTAAATCCGGGGCTTTTTGCTTTTCGGGTGTTATTGCTATTGTTTTTGATTCGGCCGCTTTTGATTCGCCCGTTTTAGGTTCCTTTTTTTTAGATTTTTGTTTTTCTTTCGCGGATGCGGGCATCAGTGTGTCAATATCGAGATAATTAGAAGCAAGGTTGAATGTAATGTCCGGTTTCATAATGTTTCGTATGGTTGCATTAAGGCTTAGATCAGAAGGCCCGATACGAAGCGATGTATTTTGTATCTTAACGGCATTATCAGCTATATTTACAGCTACCTGAATGCTTTCAAACTTTTTCCCGAGTTCGGCGGATGTGGCGCTTCCGTTTTTCAGGGTTAAACCGGCGGTTACACCGGTAAGATTTTTGAGTTTATCGATTTTTCCTTTGAAACGGACATCGGAAAGCGCCAGGTCTCCTTCGAGTTTATAAGCTTTTAATGAGGGCAGAATCGGAGCCAGCGCATCCAGCGGGGTAGGGGCCATCTTTAAGGTTCCATTAATAGACGGATCGGCAAAATTGGAAATATCGGCTAAGCCGGTAAGTATTATTTTATTTAAGATTAATTCAAGATTGTCAACTTTTAGAATATCTTTTTTATAAAGACCGTTTATATTGAGTGATAGAGGTATTCCCGCTTCCTTTTGGAATAGATTCCCAAACGCAATTTTTCCTTTTGTTGCATCCACGCCGGCTTTAAAGCTTAAATCTTCAGCCAAGCTTTTTGACAGAATATTGGCCTCGATTTTCCATGAGCCGTCCATTAAGAGCTGTGGAGCTGATTCTTTTTTGGTTTTGTCTGCCAGTATTAAGTCCAGCTTGTCCCAGTCAATGCCGAGGCGGCATTGAAGATTATCGCTCAAACGTCCTTTTAAATCCATTTTGACATCAACAGCGCCGGATTTGATATTAAGCCCTTTAACATATTGCATAAGATGGGATAGATTGACATCATCAACAGATAAAGTCAGATCAACGGGAATATTTTCAGGTACCGGCTTTTGGCCGATGGGGCCAATATTACCCGAAAGCAAAACATGTCCTGCCTTTGGACTTGCATAAACATCTGTTTCAAAATCAATGTTGATTTTTTCAGATAATGAAACCGCTTTCATTGTAAGGTTGAATTTATCCAAAGCAATTTCTTTGGCAGTTTTAGTATTGTAAGCGTCAATAAATTTAAAATTTCCATTTGTTATAGAAATTTTGGATACGAAAATATTTTCAAGAGCCGCTTTCGGGTTTTCTGTTTCGTCTTTTTTTTGCGGCTTTGAAGGAGGAGCTTTTTCAGGCGGTTTCGTTGGGGTCATATCGGAAAAATTAAATTTGCCTTTTGCATCTCTTTCAATCAGTATTGAAGGAGTATTGATTGATACGGAAGAAATCAGAAACTTTTTTTTAAGTAGTGGCAGAACTTGTACCGTGGCTTTTAAACTGTCGATACTGACAAAGTCTTGCTGTTTAAAATCCGGGCTGTTGGAGATTTTGACATTTCTGATTTCTGCTCCCACACCGGTAAGTATCGTTAATTTAACATCACCAATAACAACTTTCCGGTTTAACTGTTTTTCGATGGTTGGAATTTGTTTTGCCACAATAGCGTTAATATCAATCACAAACGGCAGAATAATAATGACACAGAGAATAAGAGCCAGAATGATTCCTATGGTAATAAGGGCTTTTTTCATATGGGTATCTCCAATAATAAATTGATGATAAATTTAAAAGGCTTAATTAAATTATCATACTTTTATTTTCCCTGTTTACAAGCTAAATCTGCTTTAGCTTAATTTTCTTGTTAAGATTCTTCCCATCATCAACGAATAAATGAAATAGTAAATGGGAGGCGTGGAATCACTCATAGTACAGCATTAAGACTGGCTAAGGCTTTTGGAATGTCGGCAGACTTTTGGATGTATGTTCAGTTTTTTTATTGAATTAATTGATGCAAAGTGTTAACAAAACCTATGTATTTTTGCTCATTATATAAATTGCGTTATTTTAACATTTTCTGGAATTAATAATCTGATATAATTTTTCTACACGCTCTTAAGGATTTAATATGACCGGATACTAAAAAGCCCCGATCTTCATACAATTGAAGCACGGGGCTTTTGTTTTTTTAATATTTAAAACTATCAAAACTACTAAATATTTAATAAATAGCTTACAGATAAAGGAGAAGTTATGAGCGCAAGTCAATCAGATTTATCAAACTCTCAATATGGATACGACATGGTGCTGGCTGTTACCGAGGCATCTGTAAATGCTGCTATGGAACAGTGGTTATCCGGTTATTCCGGAACCCCTTTTACGCAAGCATATGTTTATGATCAGGAAAATCAAATACCTGTATTGACTGACTATGATGAACTAGTGAACACAGTTGGGTTTGATCCTTTTACAATACCGGATGGTACTGCTACTACAGATCGAAGAATTACAGCTTTAACTGATTTATATTTTTTATTTGCTTTTCAAATTGAAACAGGTATTCCGGATTTTCCTGTTGCCGACATTCCTCCAGTCATAAACATGGACCAGCAAGGATCGAACGTAACTTATAATATGGTGTGCAAACAATTTAAGATTATTGCTGTAGAGCCCGCTGTATATGGACCCTCAATATGGTTGAATAAATCCCAGGACGATAGCACAACACCCTGGTGTTTTAGCTTTACCGTCGATCTTAATTTGCAAAGCGATGACATTAATAACCATTTTAGCAAGTTACCTGAAGAGACCCAGGAGGAAATTAAAAATCTTGGAATAGATCTGTTCAGCGTGCAACAATTATTTTTAGATTTAAATACTGCCGGGTTAAGTAATATACCAACTATATCGGGTATAGACCCGACAAGCCAGACTTATGTGTATATGACGACAGTCTTTATTAATACTTATATTGCAGGTTTGAGCGAAGACGGAGGCATAATGTTAGGGCTTAGTGTAATTTCAAGCCAGCCATTTCCTGATAATGCTTCACTTATCCCAACCGATCTGAATTTTGAAATATCGTCTTATAAAAGCAGCGATGGCAATGGTACATCAGATTATGACGCCTATACTCTTAATTACCTGGTGATGTCTAATGGTGATTCAATGCCGGCGCCGGTGCAATTCACATGGAACTGGATCGATATCGGAGATATTACCCAGTACGCGGGTGTTATGGCGATAAACAGAACGACTTTTGTAAATTTTTTAATCAAATTATTATCATCATCTTTAAGTTCTATTTCAAAAAAGCCTCATGTGCATTTTCATGTAAACCTTACGGAAGCATATTTTGAATGGGGATATGAAAGTGATGATTCGGATTTTAGTTTTGATATCGTTCCGGATGGTGGAACGCATATACTAACCTATCAATATTATAAGTCTGATGAAAGCAAAGATACTTTTGGTAATTGGGGAGAGTTCAAGGTTGAATATACTGCGCAATCAGATGTGTATATTGAAGGAACGTCTATCACGATTGAAACCGACATACATGCCCATTGTTATTTAAATGTTGATGGTGGCACAGCCAGCGGCAATTGGGCCAGTTTCACATCGCAAACAGTATATACAATTGGTGTTGATAGCAATGGGACAATTACGGTGTCAGAATCTGATCCCGTTATCACTGATAACTCAGAAAAACCGGATCCTGACAAGTGGTTAAAACTTATAACTTTAGACCAAATTAACGATGTTGTTGATAAAATTAAAGACACTTACAAAGAATGGATAGGAGATTTTTTGAGAAATGATGCACAAAAAATTTGTGATATGCTCAATGGTTCAAACACATGGGTGTTTCCCGGAGGCAGTACTTTCACATTTTCGAATGCCGCTTTTTCTGAAAACCAGGATTTAGTAGCAAATGTTCTTTACATAGACCCTTCAGACGCTGATAAAAGATGAGTCTTAACTAAGCGAACAAATATCAATTATATATAATGATAGGTGGATAAAATGGGAACAAATTTAAATGTTACATATTCTTCAGAGCTAATGCAAAACTATTTACAAGCAGAAGTCGTATCGCCCCAGAAAAATTTTGAAGCTCTGCAAACTGGTGACGGACTTACTTTGCTGTTTGCAATTGGAACGGATGATGTATTTTATCTAATAGAGCAAAAATCCGCTCACAAGATCGGCTGGGAAAAGATTGACCTTAGCAGCCTTCTTTCTCCCGATTATGGGAATAGCGCAATTATAGCTAAAAACTTTGCGGTGGCTCAGAATGTCAGTACAGGAAATATTGATATTTCTCTTGCAATCACCGTTGATGGTCAGGACTACTTATACTTGTCATTGAACAATGAAAATAATTGTGGGGCAATTACACAAGAAACAATTAATTGGGTGATTATGCCTTATGACGACCAAGAGCATAGCGGTATCGAACTTGATATCGAAGATTTATATATATCCGAAACCTCTGATCAGGAATATGTGGTTGCTGATATTTCTCAATCAACCTTCGATCCAGGTAATAATTATATTTTGCGTTATTATATTGATCCAAATAAAACTAACGGATATATCTGGAACGCGATGGTAGTTGGAGCTGACCTTGATCCTCCCGCAATAAGCTGCCTGGGAAGGAAGGGCGGTGATTCGGTCGATGGGATGTATACGCTTGGAAGTAATAATGGAGAAACCGAACTTACCTATATTCAGTTGTATAACCCATTTGGCGGAGCTCCATTTACAACCCCATTGGTTGCTCCTCAAAGCGCTACAGCGATAAGTACGGTTGATGCCGGAAACAGCCTGACTGATTTATACTTGGCTGCGGACAAAACCCTATACTATTATGATGCAAACAAACAATCAAAGGATTATGCAGGAGAGCTGATCTTTCAAAATGAGCTTTTTGACGGAGTCTCAAAATTATGCTCATGCGCTACTGATGATCAAATTATAGTATGGGGGCTCAATCGTGATAATCAAATATTTTATACAAAATGTGATAAAAGCCGGATAACGGATCAAACTGCCTGGAGCACACCAGTCCCGATCCTTGATGAAGTAGACCAGTTTTCACCCTATATTAATAACAAAGATGACTCTATTGAATTTTTTGCTGCTGCCGGAAATATTCTGACTAAGGCCGTCCAATCGCCACAAACCACCATTTGGAAATCTCAAAGCATAAATTTACAAGCCCCTGCAAATGCCGAATCAACAAAGATCAGCTCCTATACAACAAGAATACAGCTTACTGATGATAATAATAAACCGATCAGGGATCATTTGTTAAATATTAGTACTAGTGCAAGAATATCATTCTATATAAATAATTTATATTATGTATTGGATACCGATCCAATACCTGTAAGAACCGACAATATGGGGAGTATCCTCATTGTCGAAACTGTTGACGATCTTCCGGGCACTAAAATTATTGTTTCGGACGACAACACAGATCCTATAACGATTAATCCAATGGATAATCCCATGAACCAGGTTGCTGCTCTGAATACTGCATCTTTAGTAAAAGCAACAGTAATAACAAATCCTGATGGAAGCACCGAACCGCTTATTGACCAGAACACATCGGACAAGGATTTCTCTCAGGTAGCCACATATAATGTACAATTAGGAGATGCATATTCAGATATAGCTAAAGCAAATATTGATATTGGTTTATCATCGACTAGCTCAGTCCGTCCTCTTGCTACATATGGGGCAGCTAGTTCCATCAGTGCTGACGCAGGCAATTTATTCAAATGGCTGGAAACCGGAATTGAACACGAAATTGATTTAGTAAAAGATGAAACCAGTGGATTATTAAATATTGTTTTGACCATAGCAGATGAAGTATATTCAGCAGTGCTTGATTGTGAAGAAAAAGTTATCGGAGCGGTTAGATGGATTTACAATTCAGTTAAAACAGCTGTTGATGATCTGATAAAGTATCTTGAATTTTTGTTTGAATGGCAGGATATTATTCGCACAAAAAATGTTTTAAAAAACTTGTCAGTACTATACCTTCAAAATGCAATAGATCAAATTAAGGACTTACAAGATGATTTTGACAATGAAATAAAAAAACTGGTCCAGACCATCAATGGTTGGGCTTGCATCAATGACTGGTCCGGATTAGGAGCTGCTGCAACAGCGCCTGCCAACAGCAGTTCGAATCCATCACGTGGACTTAGTGCCCCTGGGACATTATTATCCAACCATTTTCAAAATAATTCAGGGAATATAAAACAGCAAAACCCTCCGCCCGATCCTGATCCTGACCAGTCATTAGTTTCACAATTATTTGATGCAATGAAAAGTGAAGAGACAACATTGGATAATGTCATTGATCAATTTCGGGACCTGGCATTAGAGTACGAAAAATTAAACCTGGAAGTAATTCTTGAAAAAATTACAGCAATCATGGCCGATGGCGTGCTTGAAAGCGCTCAAAATGTTATGGATGTTTTTTTCGATATTATAGTTGATCTTTCCAGTGAATGTTTAGCTGCATTGGATACACCCATAACCATACCTATACTTGGTGATATTCTTGATGAAATTGGTATTTCTTCATTTTCAATTTTAGATCTGTTGTGTTTGATAACTGCTGTACCGGTAACATTAGAATATAAATTGCTAAATGACACTATGCCTTTTGAGGATGACAAGTATACTGATTTTCTGATCAGTGCTTCAACTTTTCAGGATGTAATTGATGCATTTAAAGGCATCGGATCGATAACTATACCGGATAGTGTTGCCAAAACCGTTTTTATAATCGGACATATTTCTTCCGGATTTTTTACTTTAATGTCCTCTATTGTTTCATCTCTTGAGGCGGTTGAAGAGGATGAAGACAACCCCTTTTCAACACCTTCCGGAATAATAGGCATGTTAAACTCCGTTATGCTCGGCATAACTGATACTCTTGTACCAAAAGACCCTGTTAAAAATGAAGTGGTTGGCTGGATCGATAACATAACAACTTTTGCAAATATACTTTCTGCGTTAATTTTTTCAGGTCCTGCGCAGAAAAAATTCGGAGCATCTTCCGGAATATTAAATAATTTAAAGGCTGATGATGGAAGAGCGACAAGTTCAATTGTGGATACAATTCTGCTCATTCCTGCTTTATGTTGCACATGTTGGCATTTATATGAATTAACGGAAGTTGACAATGATACTGCCTGGACAGAAGCAATTATAGAAGAAACATCTAATCTTACATCAGCAATTGCCACAACGAGTTACGCTGTTGCTGTAAATATTGCCGACCCCAGTGTGAAAGAGGTATGTATTGCAGTGATGGCTATATCAGATGTTGCTACTGCCGGCCTGCAAACAGCAGAAGCCATAGTAGAGGCTGAAGATAATTAAAGAGATAAGGAAAGAGAAATAATGTTAGATTTTAAGGTCATATTTTTTTTATTGAGTTAATTAATATAAAGTGTTAGTGAAACCTATGTGTTGTTGCTCATTTAATAAATTGCGTTATTTTAATATTTTCTGGAACTAATAATCCGATATCTCATTTTCTTATTTTTCTATCTCTAAAATGAGACCTTTGAAAAATGTTTGATTTTGCTCAAGTTCAAGAAAGGCGAAAATTTCAACCACAGGAATACATCGAGTATTTCGAGGAGTTGAATTTGAGCCTGCCGAAGGCACGATTAGTGAAGCTTTAGCGCTAATCGGGTAAAAGGGAGCGTTTATCTAAGGTCTTAAAAGGATTTAACATGACTGGATACAATCAAGCCCCGATCTTCAGACAATTGAAGCACGGGGCTTTTGTTTTTTTATTTTCGCAGTAACCATGAAAGGTAAAAGTAATTTCTTCCTAAGAAAGATATTTGTTAAAGTTTGAAATTATGCATTCATAAAAACTAACAAACGAGATTAATCACTTCGATGAATTTAAAAACAATATGAACTCCCACAAAAAATACATAATCATTTGTGCTGTATTCATGGCTACAATAGTCATGTTTATAGATACAAAAGGTCTATATTTGATCTACAAAAGCCAATCCACCAAAATAAGCAAGCTAACAGTCAAAAAAGATGGAAAAGTATCATCCATTAACTTCTATATAGATGAGCCAACTCAAGATATAAACAAAACGATAGAGCCTATTCCAATAGATAATGTCTACAAAATGCTCTATAAAACAGATACGGGTGAGTATCGACAAAAAGTCAATGATGCATCATGGACTGAAGCATGGTTATTCGAGCCATACAATAAAAATAGTAAGAAGATTAATAAAACTCATAACCTCATATTTGTTATCTTTGCTTACTTTCAGCAATATGCAATAATCATTATAGCTTTTTGTGCACTTTTTCATATTTGGGCACATCTTCTTTACTTCGTATTATTCAAAAAACTTCCAGTATCAAAAAGGCTAAAACTAACCATTCGACTTGATCCATATTCCGCACTTCATGAATTCGGTCTTGAAAGGTGGAACCAAGCATTGAATATGATTTATTGGGCACTCTGCCCAGCATTAGTAATCCCAATAATTTCAAAATCGGCTCAGAGCGACATTAATATTTATGATATTGGGCAGTTAATGATTCGGTGGCTAGTTCCATTGCTTTTTTTATCTCCTATGCTGTTCACTCTAATTGCCAGACAAACAAAGGCCATGGAATTATGGGATACTGTTAGAAATGAAAAGAATGAAGAGAATATAGAAAGATATCATAAACAACTTTTGTGGCCTCTTGATAAAAATTGGGCATCTAAGTTGGGGATTATTATTTCGTTTATTTTACTAAGTTATCTTATCGGTGACATTCTTAAAGAACTTGGTGCAGATAAGTTGGTTAAACTGTAACCATTGTTTCAACCCTGACAGCAAAGCATTGGCGGAACGAGGTGTTTCATATCCGATATTAGCAGAATTGCTCCAGGTTATACTTGCTTAAGACTCAAAATATAATATGCGCCAAATAATATACATATCTTTACTATCCTGCTTACTATGCGGATGTTCCATTCCAATTAATGGCCAAAACGGTACAACTCACCACCTTATTGTTGGATTAGGAGTCGTAACAGTAAAGCAGCCCAACGAAAACAATGGTGTTTTAGTCACCAAGACAGAATCAATCGGAGCACAAATTTCAGACCAACCAACCATACATTTTGCGATTGGCTATTCAAAATCTAATGTTGTTTCCATTCCCGAAACCACAAATAATATAGTTTTAGAAATATCTCAAAAGACTTTAGGACCTATCAATATAGTTATTAACCCAACAATTACAGGAGAAACTATAAATGAAAAATCAAAGCAATAGACATAATAACAGCATATTATTCCTAAAATTATTTACTAGTATTGGACTTATTACATTAGGCGTATCTGGATGTACTAGTGGCAGTTCAATAATTGCATCAACTGGCACAGTTATTGGTGTCGAAATATCTCAAAATCCGGCCACCCAGAATCCGACAGCTTCATTAGGCTATAAGCGTGCAGAATTGGCTTATGTACCAACTAATCGTGCAACATCAAACAAAACTGTTAGAACAGAAAACTCTGATGGTACAATAACAACTACTACCAAAGAGGGAATTCCGGATTTAAAAGATGGAGCTCGAGATTCCGCCAATGTTATTATGGAACTAAAATACTTTGGAATTTTCAGCTGGGGTGATGAATCAGGAATATATCAAAGATTAGCTGTTGGAGATAAAGCCGTTTCAGAACCTGGGGCCGCCTTATTGTTCAGTAAAGATTCTTCCGGCAAAGTTGACCAAAATATAGCAAAGTCTGTAGCACGAGCAGAGACCTTAAACGCTGTTGAAGACTACAAAATATCAAAAATATCAGAATATGTTTCTGATGGATCTGGATCCATAAACAACTCAACCCTAAGTGCACTCCTTTTAAAGGCAAAAACTAAATTTCCCACAATTGTTACAACCACTGTCGAGATAACTATCAACAAATGTAAGAAAAATTCTGATCTAACAGAGCTATTATCAGAAGACTTGAATTCAGCTATTAACCCTCTATATATTTCTCTTCCTGCTAATAATTTATAAACATTAAAGGAGTAAAGCAATGGATCACAACAAGATAAAAATAATTGCTACATCGGCCGAACAGTCTGATGTTACCAAAGCGCAGTTAAAACTGAGAGGCTATACCGTTAGCTCAAAGACCTGCTCTAAAGGTATTTTAGATGGCAGCAACCTGACAGGAGGCCATTTGGATATTTTTGAAAATGGCGAAAAAGGTATTACAATACTCATTGCAACTAAATAATTAAGCCTAACAAATGCTTTCACAACCGTCTGGACTATTGCGAGGTTTTTCTAAATGTTTTGTCCAACAAAAGGCCGTTCTTTTTCAAAGTATAGTACTATCAGTAGCCCGGCGGCGAGAAGTAAAATGTTGGATAAAATACTATCTCATCATGCGTATAATAAATTACAAAGAAACAATTGAAGCTCCGGTATCCCGTGTTTTTGACTGGTTTATGAATCTTGATGAAAACTACATCAAGTGGTACCCGGATTCGCATAAGGATTTTAAGTGGTTATCACCAAAGCCGATTATTAAAGGTTCTGTCTTCAAATTAGAAGAAGAGTTTGATGGGCATGTCCATCAAATGATCATGAAAATAACAGAGTTTCAAAAAGATAAACGGCTGTCATTTGCTTCAGAGCATACATTAACTTTCGGAAAGGAAAAAATTTATGTGTACAACAATGATAATTACAAAGGGAGCCACAACAGATGGCTCGATGATTGTGACTCATTCTGATGATGACGAGCTGGGAGATCAAAGAATTATCTCAGTCCCTGCCAATGACACGCCTTATAAACCAAATGAACGCAGGGATATCTTTGCGGAACATTATAAATATCCCAGGATCAATACCAAAAACAGAGGACCAAACTATTATAGGCCGGGTTTTGATCTTACTCAACCTATCGGAACAATCCCGCAGGTAGAAAATACTTATGCCTATTTTGACGGTAATTACGGAATAATGAATGAACATAATCTTATGATAGGAGAATGCACAAACGGCGCTTATTATCAGCCTGATTATGTTACTGCAGACGATGCAAAGAAATACAATAAGCATATACGCCTGTTTTACAGTTCCGAATTGTCCCGTGTAGCCCTGGAACGCTGTACCGGCGCAAGAGAAGCTATTAAATTAATGGGAAGCCTTATTGAAGAATATGGTTTTTATTCCACGGGTGAAACCCTGCTTGTAGCCGATGAGAAGGAAGCCTGGGTTTTTGAGATGTGTGCACTGCCGGATGAAGAATATCATTCAGCCTGGGTTGCACAGCGGGTGCCGGACGGTGAAGTCTTTGTGGCGGCCAATGAATTTCGGATTCGTAATATCATAGAAGATGATCCTGATAATTTTATGTATTCTCAATTATTAAAACCCGGACTTCAAAAAACAGGATGGTGGAAACCGGGAGACGGAGAACTTGATTGGCTAAAAGCAGTCAGCCCCGGAGAATATAATCATCCCTATTATTCGTTAAGAAGGGTCTGGCGGGTATTGGACAGGGTAAATCCCGATCTTTGCCTAAGCCCATGGGTAGAAGACGGATATACTACAGACTATCCGTTTTCGATTAAACCACAGAGAAAACTTTCACTATCCGATATATTCTCTTTATACAGAGACCATTATGAAGGAACACAATTTGACCTGACCAAAGGAGTTGCCGCCGGACCGTATAATGATCCTCACCGGTTTGTGGGTACATATGACGGCAAACAAAACAATATCACCGAAGATAAAAAATTTTATGGAGCCTGGGAACGTTCCATTTCCGTCTTTTATCAGGGATACACCTATGTTAATCAGATCAGACCAAATGCCTCGGAAGCACTCAAAGGAATTGTCTGGTTTGGGCCTGATGTTTCCTACACAACCTGTTTTGCTCCACTGCCTGTTCAGGTAAATAACATTCCGGAGATTTATCAAAAAGGAGATCCGCAAATTTTTTCAAGAGATTCTGCATGGTGGGTATTTAACTTTGTTGCCGGCTGGTCGCGGCTTAACTTTAAACGGATTACATCAAACGATATTATCCCCCTTCAAAAAGAGCTGGAACAAAAAGAATTTACCAAGATCAGTAAATGGGATGAAAAAATCAAAAACAAAACAGCAGATGAAGCAAAAATAATATTAATAGCTCTTAGTAAAAGAAATGCCAAAAAAGTATTCAGCCAATGGTGGAAAATGGCGGATATGCTGGTGGCAAAATATTCCGACGGTTATATGAATCTTCCTGAACTCGAGACTCCAATTAATATCGGGTATTCATCTGAATGGCTTAATGTGACTAACTACAAAGATGGTCCGGATTCTTATGATATGAAGTAATTGCAAAGGAGATAATTGTGAAAAAAATAGATAAATCTTCATGGCCTGTTTTGTTTGTGACCGATCAGATCAATCAAAAAAACGATGAAAGCGCATGGTTAAAAGAACTCCAGGAACAGTTAACAAGGGAGCAGGATTGCTCCTATATACTCTCAACATCCTTTGGCGATGCTCATGATATCGTTTTTTCCAGAGAAGATCTGGGCGCTATCGTTCTTGATTACAATCTTGCTGATGCAGGCCGGCTTCACAGAAAAAATTATTGCAAGGGTATAGCGGGTAATAATGTTTTACTGTCCGGTATTTTAATTGATTTTATACGGACCAGAAATCAGTCAATTCCAATACTTTTATTGGTTAACAGAGGTTCAATCGAAGAGATTCCGGAAAGCATATTGGCCGGTATAAATGGCACAATATGGAAATTGACGGATACGGTAGAGTTTTTATCAGGAAGAATTGAGAGGCATGTGACGGAATATATTAAATCAGTACTGCCGTCTTTTTTTGGTACCATGATAGAATATGTAAATGAATATAAATATGCATGGCATACACCGGGACATATGGGAGGACAAGGATTTCTACGAAGTCCATCGGGTACGGCCTTTCATAAATTTTTCGGCGAAGATGTTTTAAGAGCCGATCTTTCCATATCCGTGCCGGAGTTGGGATCTTTGCTTGATCACAGTGGAGTAACCGGAGAGGCCGAGCAGTTTTCCGCAAAAGTATTTGGAGCGGATAAATGCTATTATGTGCTAAACGGAACATCAACGGCCAACCAGATCATATGGAGAAGTCAGATATCACCGGGGCAAGCGTCACTTGTTGACAGAAACTGCCACAAATCATTGAACTACGCCATGATTATCACAGAAGCAAAACCCGAATATATGTGTCCTGTCAGAAACGGCATGGGCATTATCGGGCCCGTTGACTTTACCAAAATTAAGCCAAAAGAGTATAACATGTCTGCTCTTACAAACTCAACCTACGACGGAGTTTGTTATAATATTGAATATGTAATGAAAAAACTTAATCAGGTAAAAGTCCATCATTTTGATGAAGCATGGTATGCCTACGCAAAATTTCATCCCCTTTATCAAAATCATTACGGTATGGCACTTGCGCCGAATGACCGACTTGTTTTTTGTTCCCAGTCCACTCATAAATTATTGACAGCCTTCTCCCAGGCTTCCATGATCCATGTCAGGTTGACGGAAGATATCCTCAAATCACCTGAAAAAACGGAGATGTTTCAAACTCTGTTTAATGAGTCCTATATGATGCACGGATCAACTTCGCCTCAGTATAATATGGTAGCTTCACTGGAAGTGGCTTCCAAAATGATGCATGACAACGGCCCTGTACTTTTTAATGACATCATTACGGAAGCAATAGAGTTAAGGAAAAAAACAGCCCAAATACAAAAGGATTATTTGGTTAATAATGATTGGTTTTTTGGAATGTGGCAGCCTGATACAATTTGCGAAACTCCGCTGGAAGAATTAATATCAAATCAGGATTACTGGGTCATCAAGCATGGTGATGCCTGGCATGGTTTTGATGTAGCGGAAGATTATGTAATGCTTGATCCAATCAAACTGACTTTTACCTGCCCTGGGATTGATGTAAACGGCAATTATCAGAAAATGGGTATTCCTGCATCCATTGTAACAAATTATTTAATCGATAAGGGCATTGTCTGTGAAAAAAGTGATTACTACTCCTTTTTGCTTTTAAATTCTCCAGGTACAACCAGAGGAAAACAGGGAACGCTGGTAGCGGAACTATTAAAGTTTAAAGAACTTTATGACTTAAATATTTTACTGGGTCAGGTTTTCCCGGAATTGGTCAAACAATATCCTGATAAATATAAAAATATCGGGCTTAAAGACCATTGTCAGATGATGCATGAATATATCCAAAAAAATAATATTCTCAAATTAATGGATGACGCCTTTAAAAACATACCTTTGCAAAAAATGGTTCCTTCCGATGCCTACCGGCAGGTAGTTTGCAACAAGGTAGAGTTTGTTGAGTTGAGAAATATACAACCTGAACAATCAAGGATACAGGGCGTTATGGTAGTTCCCTATCCTCCGGGTATACCTGTAATCATGGGCGGTGAAGTCTATGATTCTGATTCAGACCCGATACTCAGCTACTTATTGGCAAGGCAGGATTTTGAAAATACTTTCCCAGGCTATGAGAGTGATATCCACGGTATAGAAAGGACCGAAGTTGATTTGGAAGGAAAAACTTATTTTAAAACACTGTTAATTAAGGAGTAATCATATAAGAAAAGGAAATAGTATGGCAAAGAATAGAATCATGGTATTAAGCGATATCCATATTGGAATAGATGCGAAAAGCAACTGGTATCAGAGCAAGATTCACCAGGATATGCTGATCGCATCACTTCAATGGGCCCAAAACCCCGCAAATAATGTCAAGGAGCTGGTATTACTGGGGGATCTTGTCGATTTATGGACATACCCTCCCGAAATAATTCCGCCTTCGTTTGAAGTTGTTACTCTTCCAAATGGTGTAAACAAGGCGATTTTCGGATTATACGGTGAACTGGCTAAAACGGTTAATGCTCTGGGTAAAAATAATGTAGTATATGTAAACGGGAACCACGACATGGCCGTTACCGCCGATCAGATTTGCAGTGCAATAAGCCCGGATGTAAAGGTAATGCCGATCAACCTACAGTACTATATGCCTGAGTTGGGACCAAGACCCATTTTTATGACTCATGGACACATCTATTCGCTTTTATGCGCCAGTGACTATATAAATCCGCCTGCAAACTGGAAAAACCTGCCGTTAAGCTATTTCATAACCAGAATGTCGGCGCTGCTTTCAAACATAGAGTGTAAAAAGCTGAATGTAGAAAATGCCGCCTATCTTAAAGGGCTTGGTAATCCGCTTGGTTTCGATGTCGATGAGATGCTCTCAAACCTTTTTAAAATGTGGAAGGCCGGTACTCCATTTAATTTACCGGATATGGTTATAAATGCTTTACAGCCTGATCCGAAAGACCATGATCCGGTTACCTCATTTGTAATGCCGCGATATAACGGGCAGGATGTTACGGCAACTGCTGCTGATGTGGAAGCCACCTATCCGAAACTGCTTTGCGGTACTATAGAAAAGCCCAGCTCAACCTGGTCTAAGGGCTCTCTGGTAGATTCAAAATATTATGCCCACTTAAATAATATAGACGGAGCATTGATGGGATTTGCCGATACGGATGCGTGCGGTGACCTTACTGCCTGGGCGACAGCGCTTGAAGCTGAACTCTTTTCCGGCAAAGGTGAGCCGATAATTGTAATGGGACATACCCATGCTCCGAAAAATGATGACAGATTACTTTTTTATACTAATTCGGGTTTCAACTGCCCTGCCAGGCCCGATATGGAAGACGGCAAAAAGAAACCTACTTTTTCGGTAATAGAATGGAAAGGAAACGATAAGTATACTATATCGGTACATTCCCTTCTTTCTGATGGAACAGTGATAGAAGATGAAAATCCCAAAAAATGCTGAAAAAGAGACATTATGATATGCCATAAAAAAAGATGGTAAACGAGTCATTGTTTTGTAAATAAAAAGTTGTAACGATAAAGAATGCATATGTGAAATGGTGGTGAAATAGTGACGTTGTCAGGTTCTCCGTTTAACAGGAATCATTCAGGCTATAGTCAATAAGACATTTCAAGAAAGGAGTTTATCATGAAGAGGAAATTAACATTGATAATTACCTTGTTTGTATTTTTCGTGGCAACATCGCTCCAGGCCGAGATCAAACGGGTCAAATTCAACCTGGGAAACCAATACCTGGTGGTAGAGGCTCTCGATGATGATCTGATCCACTTCGAACTGTCAGCAGTGGGTTCCGCACCGGACTTGACCAAACCGCTGTATGCCTCCCCCATGGTACTCAAAACAGACTATTCTGGGCCTGCGTCTTTCAGTTCTGCCGGAAACGGTTTCGAGACCGCTGATATCAAGGTAGAGGTGGACACGCAAAATCTCTGTGTTTCTATGTGGGACAAAATCGGGAATCGTTTCCTGACCACGGTTTGCCCGGCCGACCTTGATAATGACTGGAAAGGTATAAATATCATCAAAGGCCAAATGCTGAATGTATACGGTCTTGGTCAGCAATTTAAAAAGCTGGGCTCAGCTGATGGTGACTGGCTACAGCATAAGGTTAGGGAAGAGCAACCCGCGGGTCAGGCCCAGAGCCATGGCAATGGTTTCATGCCTTTTGGCCCGGCAGGAATGGTGGGCAATGTGCAGTTGCCTGTCATGTATGCATTGGGAGACAATAATCTTAACTATGTTTTGTTTCTTGACAATGTCTACAAACAGCGCTGGGATTTTACCGGCGACCCTTGGCAGGTGAGGATGTGGGGTGATCAGATCCGTTTCTATGTAATGACCGGCCCAGATCTTCCCGATCTTCGAAAAGACTACATAGAACTTGTGGGCACACCGCCGGTTCCGCCGCGCAAAGCATTTGGTCTTTGGGTATCGGAATTCGGCTATAAGGATTGGACGCAGATTGATACTCTTTTAAACGGCCTGCGCAGTAACAACTTTCCGGTGGACGGTTTTGTCTTAGATCTGCAATGGTTCGGCGGAGTGGTTAAGGACAGCCCGGACAGCATGATGGGCAAATTGGATTGGGACCGGGACAGTGGAGACGGCAATGGGTATTACTTTCCCGATCCAGACACCAAAATCGCCTCTTACAAAAACGACAATATCGGTTTTGTAACCATCGAGGAGTCATACGTCAACCAGAATACAGATACTTATAGCCAGATGAAAACAGCAGGAAGTCTTTTTGCCTATCAGAAGAAAACCGGACAGTGCGATCCGGAAAACCAGGAACCCGTAATTTTGACAGACTGGTTCGGTAAGGCCGCAATGATAGACTGGTCCAATCCTGATGCAGGCCGGTGGTTACATGAAAACAAGCGCTTTCCTGATATGGTGAGCAAGGGGATTGCTGGTCATTGGACCGATTTGGGGGAACCGGAGAAATATGATCCGAATGCCTGCTATCATGGCGTTGAGATCACTGCGGCCGGTCCCAAAAACCAACACGGTGATATTCACAACCTGTACGCCTTTTTATGGAACAAGTCGATTTACGACGGTTTTGCCGAGAAGAATTCAGTGATAAACCGCAGACCGTTTGTTGTCACGCGCTCCGGAGCTTCGGGTTCCGGGCGCTTCGGTGCGGCAATGTGGTCAGGCGATATTGGCTCAAATCTTGATTTGCTTGCGTCGCATTTAAACAGCCAGCTTCATATGTCATTTTCAGGGATCGATTATTACGGCTCGGATATAGGCGGTTTCCGCCGTGAAGGGATGCCTTATAATAAAGATCATTCCGGAAACCTCCAGTACCAGTATGAACTATATACCCAATGGTTTGCAAACGGTTCATGGTTCGATGTGCCGGTCAGACCCCATACGGATAACAGTTTCCAAACCAGTAAACGCTACGAGACCTCCCCCGACCTTGTAGGTGATATGCAATCCAATCGCGAAAATATCCGTCAGCGTTATGAACTTACGCCTTACTATTACTCGCTGGCCTACAGAGCGTATCTTTATGGAGAACCACTTATCCCGCCGCTTGTATATTACTATCAAAACGATCCGAATGTGCGTACCCTCGGCCATGAAAAGCTCATTGGAAAGGATCTGCTGGTGGGGGTGGTGGCAAATCACGGCGAACATAAACGCAACATCTATCTGCCAAAAGGTACATGGGTGAATTACCATACCCGCGAATGGTTCAATAGTCATGGCGAATGGGTGAGTGATTTCCCTGTATATATAGGGGGCGTATTCCGGTTACCCGTATTTGCCAGGTCAGGAGCTATACTGCCCATTATGTATGTTGATGATCAGACGAAAGATGTGTTCGGTCATCGTAAAAAGGGATCATCACATAATGAATTGATCGTGCAGGTTTATGCAGATGCTACTCCCAGCACATTTACCCTCTATGAAGATGATGGTGAAACGGTCCGATTTACACAGGATAAGCGCCCGGTTTACAGCACCCGAACCACGAAGGTTTCCCAGCAGAAAATTGTTGAGAGCGTATTCGTTGTGATCGAAAATGCTATAGGAAGTTATACCGGGGCAGTGAGAAGCCGCAACAACATCGTACAACTGGTGGTAGATAATGCTCTGGCAGAAGGCGTAAAGCTTAATGGCAAGGCTCTTCCCAGGCGAACATCAATGGCGGATTTCAACAAGAGGGCAAGTGGTTGGTTCAATGCAGGGCGAAATCTGGTTTCCATGAAATCCGGTGTTATTGATGTAGCCAGAAAAAAGGCTTTTTTGATTGCCCTAAAACCCATAACTCCGATTACGTCGGTAAATTTTGTATGTGAAAATGGCTGGACGGCACCGGGAGAAAATATTTATGCCTTCGGAAATGATCCGTTGATAGGTAATTGGGACCCGGCCAAAGGGGTTTTACTCAGTCCAAACATTTATTATGAGTATATTTATAATCCGCCTCCGAACCACAACGGTCCCGGGCCAAATACTCCGAAATGGACCGGTCTTGTAAGCGGGTTTCCGGCCGGGAAAACCCTGGAATGGAAATGTGTAAAGAGGCTCAAGTCAGGTCAGTGGCAATATATGCCCGGAAACAATAAATCCGTAAACTTACCGGAATCGGGTTTTGCAGGAACAAGTGCCGGGGCGTTTTGATTTATCCGAAAGCCGGCAGAAGCCCTTTTTGCCTTAACTCCTGAACCATTTTTAAACAATCTTCTTCATTAGTAAAAGGGCCTGCCATAACTCTGAACCATGTTTTGCCGGGTGATACTGTTATAGGTATAATTTCAATTTCTTTATCAGTAATATTGATCAACCTCTTGTAATTTACAGCTTTTTGCCGGGTTAAAAAAGTTCCAAGATGAGCCTTGATGCTTCCATCAGATGATTTTTTAATCAGATTTGATTCTGTAATTTCGGGCATACGAATTTTACTATTTAAGAAAATCAGATCAGGATTGGGGATTTCCGAGTTGAAAGCTATGACAATATCCATCAGTGTCGTGTTTGCCAGATTATAATTGTTTAAAATTAAGAGGTAAAGAGTATCTCCTTCATTAATAGTAACAATTTTTTCATATCGTAACCCGTTTGTCTCCGGTACATTGGGCGGATCTATCAGATCAGCGGTATCAGCTGTATTAGCAGTATCAGCTGTATCAGAATTATCAGATATATCAGAAGTATTTTGTTCCGGTTGATTTTCCATTAAAGGTATAACCGGTAATGGTTCAGGTACTAAAACCTCCCAGATAACTGTGGCATCGCTTATTACTTCTTTTGTAACGGGGGCTTTTATTTCAACTTTTTTGGGAACTTTTTTACTTACAGTGGTTGGTTTGAAATAAGTTAATGGTTTAGAGATTTCAGGGATGTTGTTCAGATGTTTATTGCCCAGAAATACTGCAACCATTATGCATCCGATAGCAAGGCAAAAATAAAGAGATCTTTTAAGACATACTTTCCGTTTTGCGAATGTGAAGAGTGGCTTTTGTTTATGCCCGGTTACAGCGTCTTTTATTTGTTTATCTTCTAAAAGATAGCCTTTATTGCGTATCTTTCTTATCGTTTTAGCTAAGATTGGTTTTTCGGAGTATTCAAATCCTTTAAATAAGGCATTGTGGCAGAGAAGATTAACTTTTATAGGGATGCCATCTGAATGACTGCAAATTAAAGCAAGTGCTTTTGGTGAAAATATATCGCTACTATCACATCCTGCATGCAGTAATCGATGATTAATATATTTTATCGATTCCGCAGGGCTTAAGCGATTGATACGACCTATAGTGCCGATCCTTTGTTTTAGCTGCCTTAACCCTCTGGTATTAAGTTTGGTTTCGAGTTTTGGCCTGCCCACAAAAATTATTTGTAAAAGCTTTGAGGAGCTGGTTTCCAGATTGGAGGTCAATCGCAGTTCTTCCAATACATCACCGGAAATGTTTTGAGCTTCATCGATAATAAGAATCAGATTTTTTCCCAGAGCCAGATTTTGTATTAAATAATCATTTAACTCAAAAAGCATAGCAGCTTTATTTATTCTTTTAGGCGACAGCTTCAGTTTGATCAGTAGTTCCTTTAATATTTGTTCGTAGGAAAGATTCCCATCCGAAAAATAGACTACATTTTCATTATTATCCAAACTCTTGATCAGGTGGTTTACCAGAATGGTTTTGCCGGCGCCTTCTTCACCTATAAGCAGCATGAATCCTTTACGTTCCTTGACTACGTAAAGCAAAGAGGCTAAAGCTTCCTTATGACTTTCTGAAGGAAAGAAGGATTTTGGATCCGGCGAGATATCGAACGGATTTTCTGAAAGGCCGTAATATTGAATGTAGTCATTCATTCTTACTACCTCATGCATTGTTTTTTTATATTGGCAGATTATTTTGCTTTACTACATTGCGGATTCAATTTCTTCCGCAGTCATAATGGCTGCATCAAGGGGATTTTTTGCATCCCTTACAGGTCTTCCGATTACAAGATAATCGGAGCCGTTTTTAATTGCATCGGCAGGTGTTGTAATACGCTTCTGGTCGTCTTTTTCCGATAAACTCCATGCAGGTCTTATACCGGGTGTTACGGCGATAAATTCTTTACCGAATGATTTTTTTATCATCATAACTTCAAGCCCGGAGCAGACTACCCCTTTACATCCTGCATCTTTTGCCATCTTAGCTTTTTTAAAAACAAGTTTTGAAATATCGGCATAGTATTGTTTTTCAAAACCGGCATCCCGGATGTCCTTGGAAGATATACTGGTTAATAAGGTTACGCCAAGAATAGACACTTTACCTTTGCAGCCTGCTACAGCGGCTTTTAGCATTTCATTTGATTCGGCACAATGAACAGTAGTTAAATCAACATCAAGATCGGCAATGCTTTTAGTAGAGCGTCTTACTGTTTCGGGTATATCATGCAGCTTAAGATCCAGAAAAATACCTGCGGTACTTATATCTTTAATCATTTTCACTACATCAGGTCCTGACCTTATGAAAAGTTCAAGCCCTATTTTAAACATTCCGACATGATTGGAAAGAAGTTTTACATAATGTTTTGCATCTTTTGCCGATGGGACATCGAGAGGAAATATAATGTAATCTTTTGCGCTCTTCAAATTCAGGCCTCTATCATATTGTTACCGGTCTTCGTATTGTTGTTTTATCCATTTTTTGTATTCACCGCTTTTGATCCTTGCCACCCAATTTGTATTATCAATATACCATTTTATGGTTTTTTCAATTCCTGATTCAAATGTTTCTGATGGTACCCATTCAAGCTCATTTTTAAGCTTTGTAAAATCTATTGCGTACCTTAGATCATGCCCCGGTCTGTCTTTTACAAAAGTTATCAAATTCTTTCTTGGTGTTGTATTTTCTAAAGGAATCAATTTATCCACAAGTTCGCAGATGATATTTACTACATCAATATTTCGTTTTTCACAGTCTCCGCCTATATTATATGTATCTCCTCTGCGCCCGTTTTTCATTATCGTCCATATAGCTTTGCAATGATCTATTACATAAAGCCAGTCCCGGATATTAACACCTTGGCCATACACCGGAAGCGGTTCATTTCCAACGGCATTTAAAATTATAAGCGGGATAAGCTTTTCGGGAAATTGATACGGCCCGTAATTATTTGAGCAATTGGATATCGTAACAGGAATCCCGTAGGTTATGGAATAAGCTCTTACAAGGTGGTCTGAGGAAGCTTTGGAAGCGGAATAGGGACTGCTGGGATTATATGGTGTTGTTTCAGTGAAGTATCCTGATTCACCGAGTGAACCAAAGACTTCGTCGGTACTTACATGATGAAAGAGTTCAAGCTTGTCTTTAAATTGCCTTGCAAGCTCCAAAAGGCAAAAAGTACCTTCTATGTTTGTGCGGATAAAATCTCCCGGTTTTGTTATTGATCTGTCAACATGTGATTCTGCGGCAAAATGACATATTGTATCAATATCATATGTCTTAAAAAGACCGGTCAGCTCCGAAAGATCGCAGATATCAGTTTTGGAAAAGAAATAGCGATCAGGAAAAGCTTCTTTGATGCCCGATAGATTTTCCATGTTTCCGGCATATGTAAGCTTGTCTACGTTTACAATACGCCCGTCAAATCCGGTTTCCGATAAAATATATCGTATGAAATTCGATCCGATAAATCCGCATCCGCCTGTAACAAGTATATTTTTCATGTAATCTCCTGCTTTCAAACCCGATAGATAACCTTAAATCTTACATACACTAAATTATGTTTTATATGCAACAGTAAAGAAAAATGTTGAATTAATTGAGTATAAAATGGTATGTAAAAAGTCTGGAAAAAGGCATGAATTATAATAACATTTGTTATATGTAAATAATAATTTAAGGAGAAATAAAGCTTATAACCGGAAACTACGATATGGAATTAAATGAAAAACAGCTAAACCTCTTAAAAATGCTTCCCGGCATAGACTATATTCTTGAACTTTCAAAAACGGAACCTGCCTTTAATGACATGTCAAGATCGGTTCTTCTTTTATCTATAAGAAAAGTTGTGGGAGAATTAAGAAAGGATATTTTAGATGTTAAAAAGCTTCCCGCCGAAACAGATCTGAGCGATTCGCTTATTATGGAAAAAATAAAATTTGCCGTAAATAAGGCAATGACGCCTAATCTTACGCAGGTTATCAATGCAACCGGTGTGGTTATTCATACAAACCTTGGCCGTTCTATCCTTGCAGACGATATCATAAAAAATCTTGGCTTGATTGCAGGAAATTATTCGAACCTTGAATTTGATCTTAATAAAGGTGAGCGCGGTACCAGATACGCAAGTGTTGAAGAAATTTTATGTGAATTAAGCGGCGCAGAAGCTGCTATGGCTGTCAACAATAATGCCGCAGCAGTCTTGTTATGCCTTGAAACAATTGCCAGAAGTAAAACAGTAATAGTATCAAGAGGGGAGCTTGTTGAGATTGGCGGATCGTTTCGGATACCTGATATTATTGCAAAAAGCGGAGCTATATTAAAGGAAGTCGGCACTACGAACAGAACCCGTTCTCAGGATTATGAAAAAGCAATTGAAAGTGATACAGGGCTGTTGCTTAAAGTTCATACCAGTAATTTCAGTGTGGTAGGTTTTACTGAAAGTGCTGATTTGAAGGAGCTTATTTTATTGGGCTCAAAATATAATATTCCTGTTATGGAAGATTTGGGCAGCGGTACTTTTATCGATTTTTCAATGTACGGCCTTACCAAAGAACCGACTGTCCAGGAATCGGTATCGGCAGGAGCAGACATTGTAACTTTTAGCGGTGATAAATTGTTAGGCGGCCCCCAGGCAGGAATCATAGTCGGCAAGAAAGATATCATTGATGTTATTAAGAAGAATCCTTTAACAAGAGCGCTTCGCATTGATAAACTGACGCTTGCTGCTCTTGAAAGCACTCTTAGATTATATAGAGATCCTGAAAAAGCAGTAAAGCTTATTCCAACGCTTTCTATGTTGACAACTCCAATTAATCTAATAAAAAAACGTGCTGCAAAACTTGTTAAACTTTTTTCCGGTATTAATAATTTGGCCCTTTCAATTAAACCTGTTGATATGGATTCCAAAGCAGGCGGAGGATCTTTGCCGCTTGTTAATCTTCCCTCAAAATGTATTGCCATAAAAATTGTCGGTATGTCGGTAAATTCTATTGAGAAAAATATGCGTAATAATACACCGCCAATAATAGGAAGAATTGAGGATGATAATTTTATTATAGATCTAAGAACCGTTAAGGAAGATGAGTTGGTTATTATTAAAGATGCTGTTACCGCAATTTTAAACAGGAATTAATAATGAAAAAAACTGACATCAGTAATAAAGACGATTTATTTCAACACCGAAGCAGTTCAAATGAGTTTTTACTTTCAAAAGCTGATTTAAAACCTTCTCTAAAATCTATACACACGGCTGAGATAAAGGAAAAAGATGATGAAAAAGATATTTTAAATAATCTTTTCCCAGGGATGCAAAGCGGAGAAAATTTTTTGGAGTATGCCATGAAACAGCTTGCTCCATATCTTGCTTTTGGTGCCATGATAATTCGTATTGATGATGTTAAAGAGCCGGATCAAAAGCAAAAAACGGTGGATACGGATAAGGTGCTTTCAGATATAGCCGGAGAAATTAATGAAATTTGTAAAGCTGAAAACGGGTTTTGGGGGCGTTTGTCACGTTTTGAGTTTGCATGCTATTTCCCCGATGTAAAAGCTTCAGAATGCTTAAACTATGCTGTTAAATTCAAAACAAATATTGAAAAATCGGGAACAAATTCGGTGACAACCGGAATTGCAGCTTATCCTGCTTTTATATACAGGAAAAACGACATAATCATAAATGCCAAAAAGGCTCTTGCACATGCAGATTTTTTCGGCCCGGGCAGCATAGTAGCATTTGACGCTGTTAGCCTGAATATAAGCGGAGACAAGCTTTATCAGGATGGAGATATTGACGGAGCTATAAAAGAGTTTAAGACAGCTCTTTTGTTTGATCCTGATAATGTTAATGTTCATAACAGCCTTGGAGTATGTTACGGAGTCCTTGGAGATTTTGTAAAAGCCATTAAGGAGTTTAAGGAAGCGGTCAGATTTGCACCGAAAGAGATAATGCCTCTTTATAATTTAGGCCTTGTTTATCAGTTGGTAGGCAAAAGAGAAAAAGCTTTAAAATATTTTCTTAAGGCTGGTGATCTTGGAGAAGAGTTGTTCGAAATTGATTTTCAGACAGGAAAGCTTTTGCTTGAATTGGGTAAAACCGAAGAAGGGAACAAATGTCTGGAAAAAGCCTCAAACTTAAAGCCGGAATCAAGCGTTGCACTATTTTATCTTGGAGAAAGTTTTGTTGCAACAGGTATGATGGATGAAGCCGAGGATGCTTATAAAAAAGCAATAAAAATTAATCCTGATGATGCGGCTTCTTTGTCTTCTCTTGGCTGGTTATATGAAATGGAAAATAAAAACAGTGATGTTTCTTTTGCTTTTTGCAGTCAGAGTGTTGAGATAGAACCGGATAACGGCCTGTTCAGGCAAAGACTGGGAAGGCTTTATCAAAAGAAGAATCTTGTCAAAGAAGCATTGTCCGAGTTTGTAAAGGCTGAACAGCTTGGCTGTGAATCACGGATGTATATTAAAAGTATAAAAAAAAGTAAGTCAGCAACTATTTCCTGAAGTTTATAATTTGAGGATTCAAGGATTCAAGGATTCAAGGGGTCGAGGGTTCAAGTTAAATACCACTTATATTTAAAGCTTGAACCCTCGAATCCTTGACCCCTTGGCCCCTTTTGACTAAAAACAATTTGAACAAAGTCTTTGCCTTAACTAGTTGTTTATTATCCTAATCATAGAGCAGGACAAAAAATCATGAAAAACATAATTGAAAATATAGTAGAAGAGAGCATAGAACTTAAAAGAACATTTATAAAAAATAATCTGGATCTTATAATCAATGGGGCCGGGAAAATATCGGATTGCATTGTATCAGGTCATAAAGTTTTAATATTTGGAAACGGAGGCAGCGCAGCAGATGCACAGCACATTGCGGCTGAATTTGTAAACCGGTTTAAAATCGAACGGCCACCCTTAGCTGCTATTTCTCTTTCAACCGATACTTCCATACTGACCAGCATAGGAAATGATTATAGTTTCGATGATATCTTTTCAAAGCAGATTCTTGCGCTTGGCAAACAATATGATATTGCCATAGGAATAAGCACAAGCGGCAATTCGAAAAACATTATAAAGGCGGTAGAAGCAGCAAAAAGAATCGGTTTATATACCATTGTGTTTACAGGCCGTGGCGGTAAACTCGCTTCTTTGGCGGATATGGTATTTGCTGTGGAGTCGGATATAACAGCCAGAATTCAGGAAGTTCATATACTGCTTGGGCATATTTTTTGCGAGCTTGTTGACAGAAACCTGTATCCTGAACAATTTATAAATAAAGGGTAGATATGGCGCATTCTTTTAAACCTATAAATACTGACAAACTTAAAACTTATTCGATATCAGGCAGAAAGAGTAAGGTTTCTGTAAATGATTTTGCATCAACTTGGCAAACAGGAGATTCTTTAAAGGGTTTTTTAGATACTCTTCCTGATATACTTGCAGTACAAGATCTTAAGTTTGTTATATCTTCAATAGCAAAAGCTTTTCTTAATCAAAAAACCGTTTTTTTGGGTATGGGTGCGCATGTTATCAAGGTCGGCTTGAATCCGATAATAATTGATCTTGTGCAAAAAAAAATTGTAAATGCTATCGCCATGAACGGAGCAGGTATTATTCATGATTTTGAAATTGCCTTAAACGGAGGAACTTCTGAAGATGTTGAAGCTTCAATAGGAGACGGCTCCTTTGGCATGGCGCAAGAAACCGGAGAATTTTTAAGCAATGCAATAAAGATGGCGCAAAAAGAGTCTCTGGGTTTAGGTGAAGCAGTTGGTAAAGCTATTGTTGAAAACGATCTTCCTTTTAAAGATAAGAGTTTGCTTGCAGCAGGTTTTTTATCGGGTATTCCGGTTACAGTTCATGTTGCAATAGGCACGGATATAATTCATATGCATCCCGGTTTTGATGCGGGTGCAGCGGGGAGTGCGTCCTACAGGGATTTTATGACTTTTGCATCTGTTGTATCGACACTTAATGAAGGCGTATATCTTAATGTAGGATCTTCTGTTATTCTGCCTGAAGTATTTCTTAAAGCTACAACTCTGGTTCGCAATCTTGGCCATAATCTTGAAAACTTTACTACTGTAAATATGGATTTTATAAAACAATACCGCCCCATGACAAATGTTGTAAACAGGCCAACTGCCAAGGGAGGAAAAGGCATAAGCCTTACCGGTCATCATGAAATCATGCTGCCGCTTATCGCAGCAGGTATAATAGAAAAGATAGCTTCAAACAAATGAATATCAAACAATTCCGCTTTTCATCCGACAATCTTGCTTATCTTGTTTATAACAACAAAACTGCTGTTGCCATAGACGGAGGTGCTGTTGATGCAATACTTTCGTTTGCAGAGCAAAACGCATTATGCCTTAAGTTTGTTGTAAATACTCATGCGCATCCTGACCATACCGTAGGCTTGAGATCACTTCTTGATCGTTCAGGTGCTTTGTATATTGATAATGATACGCTTATTGAAAACGGATATATTGAGTTGGAAGACGAAAAATTAAATATAATCCATACTCCCGGACATACCAATGATTCAGTATCTTTTCATGCTGATGATTTTCTTGTTACCGGAGACACCTTGTTTAACGGAACTATAGGCAATTGCTTTACAGGCGATAATTTATTGTTTTTGAATTCAATAAAAAAGCTGATGGCTTTACCAAAAAAAACTGTAATATATGCAGGTCATGATTACTATGAATATGCCATGGAGTTTGCAAGAGTTATTGAACCGGAAAATGGTGATATTAATGTTTTTTTGAAAAAATATAATCCTCTTCATGTTGCCTCAACTCTTGAAGATGAATTCAAGGCTAATCCATATTTGAGATTTGATAATCCTCAATTGATATCTGTTTTAAAAGAAAAAGGTTTTGCTGTTTCAACGGAAGAAGAACGATGGGAAGCTCTTATGAGTTTTGAATAGATTAAAATTGCTATCGGCTGAAGCCTATAGCAGGATTCAAGGATTCGAGGGGTCAAGGGTTCAAGTGAAAATACACTTGCATCTAAGCCTTAAACTCTTGAACCTTTGAACCCCGGAACCCTTTTAGCTAAAATAATATGGATATAAAGAATTACATAAAAACAGAGGCAGAAAAACTTTTTAATGGTGCAAAATCAAGCCATGACTGGGAACATACTTTAAGAGTATGCAGTTTGTGCGAGCGTATAGGTCCTGCTGAAAATGCTGATATGCAAGTATTGATAGCCGCCGCTCTTTTACATGATATTGGAAGATCCGAACAGGATGCAAGTTTAGGAGCAGTATGCCATGCCGAAAAGGGAGCCCAGATGGCATTGCCGATTATAAAAGAGATTTCTATTTCCCAAAGCCGCAAAGAAAATATTATCCATTGTATAAGATCTCATCGTTTCAGGGGAAATTTCATGCCCGAAACCGCCGAGGCTAAAGTGTTGTTTGATGCTGATAAAATTGATGCAATAGGAGCTGTGGGAGTTGCAAGAGCTTTTTTATTTGCAGGAGAAGTTGGAGCCAGACTTTATAATCCGGATATTAAGATTGAGGATACAAAGCCATATACAAAAGAAGACACCGGGTACAGGGAATATAAAGTAAAGCTTTGCAGGATAAAAGAAAGAATATTAACCCGTGAAGGCAAAAAAATCGCAGATGAACGCCATGCTTTCATGGAAGAGTTTTTTAAACGTTTTACGGAAGAATATGATGGAAAGAGGTAGATCTTATGAGTATTAATAAAGTAGATAAAACAGATGACCTGGTCAAAATAAATAATGTACTTGTAAGTGTTTCGGATAAAAATAATCTTGAGACATTTATTCCAAAGCTTGTTGAAATAAATCCTGAAATAAATATTTTTTCTACGGGAGGCACTTTTGCTAAACTGAAAGAAATCCTTGGGGAAAAAGCAACATGTCTTACACAGGTTTCCGATTATACCGGCCAGCCCGAAACACAGGGAGGTCTTGTCAAGACTTTGGATTTTAAAATATATCTTGGGATTCTTACAGAAACTTATAATGAAGCACATAAGGCAGATCTTAAAAGAACAAACGGCGTTCCTATAGATATGGTTGTAGTTAATCTTTACCCTTTTAAAGAAACAATATCAAAGCAGGGCGTTACGGTAGAAGATGCCCGCGGAAACATAGATATCGGAGGACCTTGTATGATAAGGGCTTCTGCCAAGAACTATCTTAGAGTAGCTTCGGTAGTTGATCCCAAAGACTATGTGAGTATAATAACCGAACTGAAAGAAAACAGTAATACAATATCCTTAAAAAGCCGTTTTGAGCTTGCCAAAAAAGCATTTGCTCATACAGCAGAATATGACAAAACAATTGCTGAGTTTCTTTCAGGAAAGACATATGAAGAAATGAGCGGATGCTATAGACTATAGAGCCTATTTAAAATATTAAGGGGGGCACAAATGCCGCAAGATCTGAAAAAAATGTATAAAACCATAATGGATGACCATTTTCCGCCTGCAATGGAAATAAGCTTTATCGATGGCGATAAAAGACAAACTCTGTTTTATGATAAGGTTTCATGGACTATAGATAATATAAGAAAAGGCTTAAGGTATGGTGAGAATCCGGGCCAGGAGGCTGCTCTTTACAAACTTGTAAACGGCAATCTTGTTTTGGGAGAAACCGCTACAATACTTTCCGGAAAATATCTTGTTTCAGATGCCGAACTTCTTCAATCCGGCAAACATCCCGGCAAAACAAACTTAACCGATGCCGACAATGCTTTAAATATTTTAAGATATTTTGTTGATCAGCCGGCTGCCGTAATAGTTAAGCACAATAATCCATGTGGTGTTGCTTTATCCGATAACTTGGTTGATGCATATGTAAAAGCAAACATAGCAGACAGGATCGCGGCTTTTGGTGGTTGCATTGCCTTAAACCGCCCGGTTGATATTGCTACGGCAGAAGCAATCAGCATGCAATATGCTGAGGTAGTTGTAGCTCCTGAGTTTGAAGAAGGTGTTATGGGTATTTTTGCAAAAAAGAAAAACCTAAGAGTGATAAAGATAAAAAATATAGAAAAACTTCATAATTTTGTTGGTGAAAGATTTGTTGAATTTAAAAGTCTTATTGACGGAGGTATTGTAGCCCAGTGGTCTTTTGTGCCAGAGGCGCGTTCAAAGAAAGATCTGCGCCTTGCCGAATGTACTTATAAGGGTGAAAACTACAAAATCAACAGGGAGCCTACCGATAAAGAATACGAGGATATGCTGTTCGGCTGGTTGGTTGAATCAGGCGTTACTTCAAATTCCGTTATTTATGTAAAAGACAGAGTTACTGTCGGGATAGGTACAGGTGAGCAGGATAGAGTAGGGGTTGCAGAGATTGCTAGAGATAAGGCATACAGAAAGCTTGCCGACAGATATTGCTTTGAACAATACGGGGTTTCTTATAATGATTTTAATGATAAGGATAAAAAAACGGAAATTGATCAAAGAGTTGCAAATGAAAAAGGTGGTTTGACAGGAGCCGCTATGGTAAGTGATGCTTTTTTCCCTTTCAGAGACGGAGTTGATATTGGATTAAGGGAAGGAATTTCCTGCGTTATCCAGCCTGGTGGTTCCGAAAACGACTATCAATCCATAGATGCATGCAATGAAGCCGGAGTTGCCATGGTTTATACGGGGCAAAGAAGTTTTAAACACTAAGGGCTTCGTTTAAATCCAATCAAAATAAGACTGGCATATTGATTTATTCCATGTTAATTTATGGCCTTGTTAAAGCAGGAAAGATATATATTGAAAATATTTCAATATATTACTGTAAAGAAAGGTTAGTGTGCTAAATTGAAAACAAAGAAAATCAATTTAAAAATTATTTTAATAGTTTGTTTCGGCCTGGTTTTAATTCCGGCTATGTGGGTTTTAGTTTTCAATATGGAAGGTGAAAGCCCGGCAATAAAATTTGATAGTCCGGCTCAAATAACCTCCTTAGGTGCTTTAAAAGATATTACAGTTTCTTTTTCAGACCAGAAAAGAGGATTGCGTAAAATTAAAATGGAGATTGTAAAAGACGGTAAAGAAACTGTTTTAACTGAAAAAGAATATGCTAAGGCATCTTTTTTCGGGGCAGGTCAAAATAAAGATACTGTAAGTATTACAATCGAGCCTGTAAAGCTTGGACTTAAAGACGGTAAAGCTTTAATGCGAACAAGTGCCTGGGACTATTCATGGCGCAGATGGTGGAACGGAAATATAACCGTTATTGAGAATGAAATTAATATTGATACCAAACGGCCCGAAATAGATGTTTTGGGCGGAACGCAATATATAAATCAGGGTGGGGCAGGTGTCGAAATTTACAGATTATCCGAACCATGCCAAAAAAGCGGGGTTTATGCCGGAGGTAGTTTCTTTCCCGGCTATAGCGGGTTTTTTAAGGATAAAGATATTTATATCTGTTTTTATGCACTTGAACATGACAAAGGGCCGGGCACTGAAATATACGCTTTAGCAGTTGACGAGGCAGGAAACAGCGCAAAAAGAGGTTTTAATGTAAATATCAAGGCGCGAAAATTTAATAAAGATTCAATCCAAATTACTGATTCATTCCTTAATGCGGTTGTACCCCAATTTGATGTGAATGTTGACCAGAATTCAGAAAACCCTCTTTTGGATAAGTATATCAAAATAAACCGTGAGTTAAGAATTGAAAACCATAACAAATTAAAAGAACTTATAAAAAATTCTGATAAGGAAATTTATTGGAAAGGTGCTTTTATAAGTTTTCCAAATGCTGCAAACAAGGCTTCTTATGCCGACAATAGAAGTTATATTTATAATGGCAAGCGTATAGATAGTCAGATCCATCTTGGAATTGATCTGGCCTCACTTTCACGCGCGCCGGTTCCTGCTGCAAATAATGGCAAAATTAAATATGTAGGAGATTTCGGAATTTACGGGAAAATGATTCTTATTGATCATGGTTTCGGCCTTTATAGTTTATACGGCCATCTGAGCAGTGCCGATGTTACCGTAGGCCAGATTGTAGAAAAAAATTATACAATCGGACATTCCGGGAAAACCGGTCTTGCCGGTGGAGACCACCTGCATTTCAGCATGCTTGTAAATGATGTATTTGTAAATCCGATAGAGTGGCTTGATGCTTCCTGGATAAGAAATAACATATCCGGCAAAATTAGTGATGCCAAATCAATTATAGGCACCAATTAGGAAAAAAATGATGAAGGAGTATAAAGTAAATAAAAGCTATAAAGAGATCAATGAGAAAATTAAATCCGGAAAAGTTGTTGTAGTTACGGCCGGGGAAATGATCGATATAGTAAAAAACGATGGGCCGGTTAAAGCTGCAAAGCATGTGGATGTTGTTACTACCGGAACTTTTGCTCCCATGTGTTCTTCAGGTGCTTTCATAAATTTCGGACATTCGGTACCGACAACAAAAGCTTCAAAAGTATGGTTAAACAATGTTCCGGCATATGCCGGGATTGCAGCAGTTGATTGTTATATAGGAGCTACAGAGCCCTGTGAGGATGATCCTTTAAACAAGGTTTATCCCGGTGAATTTAATTATGGCGGCGGACATGTTATCCAGGATCTGGTTGCAGGAAAAAAAGTGTTTCTAAAAGCTACAGGATATGGCACTTCATGCTATCCGGGCCGATTGATTGAAAAAGAAATTTCACTTGCATCTCTTCCAGGTGCAACTCTTTGCAATCCCAGAAACGGTTATCAGAATTATAATTGTGCAATCAATCTGACCAAAAAAACAATTTATACTTATATGGGCACATTAAAACCACGGGGTGCAAATGCAACTTATTGTTGTGCCGGGGAACTAAGCCCTCTTATGAATGACCCTTATTATAAAACAATAGGTCTTGGCACAAGAATATTTTTGGGTGGTGCAACAGGATATGTTACCTGGCAGGGAACTCAGCATAAGCCTTCAGCCAGTAGAAATGAAAAAGGGATTCCGGTTACTCCCGCCGGTACACTTTGGGTAATGGGTGATTTGAAAAACATGACTCCTAAATGGCTTGTTGGTGTAAGCATACAAGGATATGGATGTTCTCTTGCGGTAGGCTTAGGTATTCCCATCCCTATATTAAATGAAGACATTGCATCTTACACCGGTATATCCGATGAAGAGATATTTACTCAGATTGTTGATTATGGAAATGATTACCCGAACGGAGTTTCAAAAAGCTATGGGCAGGTCAGCTATGCACAGCTAAAAAGCGGGTTTATAAATTATGGCAGTGAAAAAATTCCTGCAACCCCGCTTTCAAGCCTTGTTAAGGCCAGAGAAATTACAGAGATACTAAAAGAATGGATTCTGAAGGGAAAGTTTTTTCTGGGGGAACCCCAGTTTACTTTACCTGATAGCTGATAACTTTACTGATATAAACGGATAAGATTTGTTCTTTTAATCCCATGCCTGATACCATAAGAGCTTTTATAGCGTTTGAGCTTCCGGAAAACATTTTATCTTTCATAAAAAATATTCAGAAAGATTTAAAGCAATTTGGTTTTCCTGTAAGATGGGTTAAACCTGATAACATTCATCTTACGCTTCACTTTTTTGGAAATATAGATAAGTCCGATATGGAGCATATTAAGGTTGCTGTGGGTGATTGTGTTAAGAGTTTTTCTCATATAAATCTTTCTGTAAAAGGAATCGGTGTATTTCCGTCAATTACTCGTCCAAGAGTAATTTGGGCTGGTATCTCAGGCGAAATACCGCTATTATTAAGTTTGCACAATACTCTTGAACAAAAATTAAAGCAATTTGGTTTTAAAATAGAAGAAAGGCCGTTTCAAGCGCATCTGACAATGGGGCGCTTTAAAGGTAAAGTTAACAACGGGAAGTTAATTGAAGCAATAAGAAAATATCAAAACTTTGATCCGGAAGTTTTTACAGCTAAAGAGATTGTTCTGTTTAAAAGCGATCTTAAACCACAAGGGGCTGTATATACCGAACTTTTAAATGTGCCTTTGGTTGAAAGGGGAAATTATGAGCAATGCAAGCAATGCAATGGATAAGGAAAAAGCGATTGATGCTGCAATAGGACAGATTGAACGCCAGTTTGGAAAAGGGTCGGTCATGAAGCTTGGCAGCAGACCTGTTGTTAATATTCCTGTAATACCCACGGGTTCTCTTTCACTTGATAGAGCGCTTGGTGTGGGCGGGCTTCCGAGAGGAAGAGTTATAGAAGTATTCGGTCCGGAATCATCGGGCAAGACGACTCTTGCTTTAAGTTGTGTTGCCGAGGCCCAAAAACAAGGAGGGGTGGCCGCATATATTGATGCCGAACATGCCCTTGATACTGCTTACGCAAAAGTAATAGGTGTCAACTGCGATGAGCTTCTCATAGCTCAACCTGATACAGGTGAGCAGGGCCTTGAAATTGCGGATATGCTGGTAAGAAGCGGAGCTATAGATATTATTGTAATCGATTCGGTTGCAGCGTTAGTCCCCAGAGCTGAAATTGAAGGCGATATGGGTGACTCCCATATGGGGCTTCAGGCAAGACTCATGTCCCAGGCATTGAGAAAACTGACCGGAATAATCGGCAAGACAATGACTTCCGTTGTTTTTATCAATCAGATAAGGATGAAGATAGGTGTTGTATTCGGAAATCCTGAAACTACCACAGGAGGCAATGCCCTTAAATTCTATTCTTCCGTAAGGCTTGATATACGTCGAACTGCATCTATCAAAGACGGGCAGGAGGTTATGGGAAACAGGACGAGAGTTCGTGTTGTCAAAAACAAGATGGCTCCGCCTTTTCGGGAAGCCGAATTTGATATCATGTATAACGAAGGGATATCTAAAACAGGCGATATCATTGATATTGGTGTGGATTTGGGAGTAGTTGACAAAAGTGGCGCATGGTACTCATATAATGGAGAAAGAATAGGGCAGGGCCGCGAAAATGTAAAAAATTTCTTAAAGGAAAACCCGGATATTTTTAAGAATATGCAATCAAAGGTAAGAGAAGCTGCCGGTATTGTGCCGGCAAAAGAAGAAGTAAAGGTGGAAGAGTAAGTATTTATATGGAGTTATTAATGACAGGCAGCGATATTCGCAGACAGTTTCTAGAGTTTTTTAAAAAGCATGATCATCAGATAGTAAGAAGTTCATCACTTGTTCCGGTGGAAGATCCTACTTTACTATTTACAAATGCAGGAATGGTTCCATTTAAGCGGACTTTTCTTGGAGAAGAGAAAAGAAGCTACGTAAAGGCGGCAAGCTCCCAGAAATGCGTGCGTGCCGGCGGAAAGCATAATGATCTTGAAAATGTAGGTTATACGGCAAGACACCATACTTTTTTTGAAATGCTTGGAAATTTTTCCTTTGGTGATTATTTTAAAGAAAAGGCTATTGAATTAGCCTGGGATCTTCTTATAAACGGCTATAATCTCCCGGCAGAAAAACTATGGGTTTCGGTTTATCTTGATGATGATGAAGCATATAATATCTGGAATAAGAATATCGGTGTTTCGGAAGATAAAATTGTAAGATTGGATGATAAAGATAATTTCTGGTCAATGGGAGATACCGGTCCCTGCGGTCCATGTTCTGAAATACTTATTGACAGGGGGGAAAAATATAGCTGCGGGAAGCCTGATTGCAGAGTAGGTTGTGAATGTGATCGTTATCTTGAAATATGGAATCTTGTTTTCATGCAGTATGAAAGGGATGCTTCCGGGAAATTAACTTCTCTGCCCAAACCCAGCATTGATACGGGAATGGGGCTTGAACGAATTGCAGCAGTAGTGCAAAATGTCCCTACAAACTATGACACGGATCTTATTCTTCCTATCATAAAGAAAACCGAAGAATTATCACAAAAGAAGTTCGGAAGTTCTTCTGTGTCGGATGTTGCTATGAAGGTTATAGCCGATCACAGCCGGGCCACGGCTTTTCTTATATGCGACGGAGTCCTTCCGTCTAATGAGGGAAGAGGATATGTACTTCGAAGGATAATGAGAAGGGCCATACGCTACGGGCGTAACATCGGCCTGGTAAAACCTTTTTTACATGATACTTCTAATGTTGTTATTGAAAATATGAAAGAGGCCTATTCTGAGTTTGGTGGAGCAGAGGCATTTATTGCAAACGTTATAAAAAATGAGGAAGCAAGGTTTTCGGAAACACTTGATAATGGATTAAGACTTTTAAATGATACACTTTCGGAAATCAAAGCAAAGGGTTTAAATACTATTTCCGGAGATATCATATTTAAGCTTTATGATACCTATGGTTTTCCACCTGATATTGTAAAAGATGTTGTAAGAGATGTTGTAAGGGATGAAAAACTTTTTCTTGATATGGACGGTTTTAATGCGGCCATGAATAGCCAGAAAGAAAAATCAAGATCGGTTGCAAGTTTTACCGGGATAACAGAAGCATATAAAAATCTTTCGGCAAACCGGCTTATCCCTAAGTTTTTAGGCTATGATAAACAAACATGTGATTCCAAAGTTCTTCTAATAGTTGAAGATGGAAAGGAAATATCTGAAGCTGTTTCCGGCAAAAATATAGAAATTGTTACCGAAGAAACTCCTTTTTATGGTGAATCGGGCGGTCAGGCCGGAGATTCTGGCTTAATATCCTCAAATAATCTTGAGATTGAAGTTGCAGATACGATAAAAGATCCGGCCGGAATAATTATTCATAAAGGTAAAATACTTTCCGGCAGCGTTTCAAAAGGCCAAACCGTTACTCTGACCGTTGATAATAACAGGCGAAATGCTACAGCGCTTAATCATACTGCAACACATATTCTCCATAGCATATTAAAGCAGATTTTAGGTGATCATGTAAAACAGGCCGGGTCATTTGTATCTTCCGAAAGACTTCGTTTTGATTTTACCCATTTTTCACAGGTTGATTCTGATACGCTTGATAAAATTGAAATGCTTGTAAATGAAAGAATCAGGGAAAACGCACTGACTTGCATAGAAGAGATGGATGCGGAAAAAGCCTTTAAAACAGGAGCTACCGCTCTGTTCGAAGAAAAATACGGTGATGTTGTAAGGGTAATTTCTCTTGGAGAATTCAGCAAGGAGCTTTGCGGCGGAACACATACTGATAAAACCGGAAATATCGGTCTATTTAAAATTATAACTGAATCAAGCGTTGCATCAGGAGTAAGGCGTATCGAAGCCTTAACCGGCGAAGCCGCCTTAACTTATGTTCAGCACAGCATTAAGACTTTGCATGAAACAGCCCGTATTGTTAAAGAAAAACCTGAAGCATTGCCACAAAAAGTAGAAAAAATGCTTTCCCAGCAAAAAGCTTATGAAAAGGAGCTTGAAAAAACAAAAGCAAAAATCGCCTCCCGTGCAACCGATGAAATCGATACTGAAATTAAATCAATAAACGGGGTAAGTGTTCTTGTTAAAAAAGTATCCGCAGAAAATCCTGCTGTATTAAGAGATCTTGCCGACAAATTCAGGGATAAAATAAAATCCGGTATAGTTGTTCTCGGAAGCGCAGCAGACTCCAAAGTATTTCTTATAGTTGTTGTTACCAAAGATCTTGTAAAAAAATATCATGCCGGAAATATAGTAAAACAGGTTTCGCCTGTAGTCGGAGGCGGCGGAGGCGGAAGACCCGATATGGCCCAGGCCGGAGGAAGTATTCCGGAAAAACTGGATGAAGCTCTGGCCGGAGCTTATGATGTTATCGGTGCAATTGGATAAGATGGTTTGTAAAGTTGGTAAGTACTTCTGACCCGAGGTTAGTCAATTTCCCAGTGTTTTTCATGCTTTTAAAAAAACCATATTGTAAAAAACAAAACCATGATATATTTGGATTGATTAATGGGCAATGACCCATTATTATAAATAGTTAAGATGATGACATCGTTTGACCTGTAACAAGGAGTATGAATATGAAAAAACGTATTTCAATTGATTCCAAAATCTGTCACGGGCAAGCATGTATCAAGGGTACAAGAATTCCTGTTCATCAAATAATTCGCATGCTGGCAAATGGGGATAAAATAGATGACCTTCTCGAAGATTATCCGTCATTAAAAAGGGATGATATATATGCTTGTCTGGATTATGCAGCTTCACTGGCCGAAGAACAAATAACACCTATTGAACACGCTGTATGAGAATATTTGTAGATGAAAATATTCCGTTGGTGACTGTAAGGGAGCTTTGCGAACAGGGTTTTGATGTTATTGATATTCGTGGAACCGAAGATCAGGGAATAACGGATGAAGCTTTATGGAAGAAATCGCAAAAGGGAAAATGTCTTTTAGTTACAACGGATAAAGGTTTTTCAAATTACCGGGAAGAACCGCACCATGGAATTTTGATTATATGCCTTAAACATCCCACACGGGAAAAAATTCACAGAAGTGTTATGCAGGCAATTAAAAGATATGCTGAAAAGGAGTGGCCCGGTCTTATGGTTGTCATTCGAGATGCTGTCCAAAGTACATGGAAGTCTCACAATAGAAAATAAAAGAGCAGGAGCCCTGCTCCGTGAGGAGCTGCGAAAGCCGCTTAGACAGACTCATCCTTCTCTACAAACCGCTTTCTATAAAGAAACCATATAAAGCATCAATTTGCTCTATTATTCCTGAGTAAAAGAAATTAATTATTATTTCAAGAAATTGAAAGGTATTAATGCAAGGAAAATACAACTTCATAAAACTTCAAAAAATAATACTACGGAATTTCTCTTTATATAAAAAGAAAGGAAAGGTATATGAAGTTAATGAAGAAATTAACGAAGGTGTATATTGTCTCGCTGGTGCAAATGGATTGGGTAAAACCACTTTCCTCAATTCAATTAATTTTGGCTTGACAGGAATTGTATTGGAACCTGACAAGGAAGTTTATTCACCTGGCGAAATTATTACCGCTAATAAGCGTTACACCGAAAGATATTTTTTAGGAAGGATAAACAAAAAGGACGAAGAAAAAGCCGAGATAGAAATTCTTTTTAAAATAAACGAAAAATATTTCAGAATAATCAGAGGATTTTTTGAACGTGAAGAACTCCGTCTTTTGGAAATTTTTAGTAAAAATGGTGATAAAAATATCTCACATTTCAAAACTAAAAGTGAAAGTCCCAAAGAACTCAATAAGTATTACCAAAAATTATTAGCATCTGAAATTGGTTTCGCCAATTTTGACTATTTTATTTTTTATCAGCTTTACGTTTTGACTTTCGATGAAAACAGGAGAATGATTTTTTGGGACGACAGAGCTTCTTCCCATGCTTTGGCTATTGCTTTTAATTCTGAACCCGATGATGCAGATAAAATTTTGGACTTAACAAGAAGAATGGAGAAACATGAATCAAATGCAAGAAATTTAAAATGGCAATCTACTCTGGCGAAAAATAAAATTGAAGAACTCATCCAAAAAACAAGAGGCAAAAAAGTATCTGACATTGAGAAACTTGAAAATGAGTTTAGTAAACTTCATAAGGAGTTAGAAAAGATAGAGAGAATATACGGCAATATAGAAATTGAGTATGATACTATGCTGAAAAGGCAAAGCCATCTTAATTCTGAAATAATGCAGTTTAAAAATGAGCATGTACGATTATTTTCTCGTTATTCAAGACCACGTTCACAGTTGCTTGAAAATAGCAATATTCAACTTTCAATTAAAAAACAAGAATGTTGTTTATGTGGCTCTATTGGTACTCACATCGTTGAAAGCATTGAAAGAAGCATTCATAAAGAGAAGTGCCCATTGTGCAACACCACAATAAACGAATCGAACAATGCCGAACAGAATAAACTTTTAAAACTTATTCAAAAGAATGACGAAAAGATATTTTCTAAAAATTCTGAATTAGAAAATCTAATTCTTGAAGTTAATGGGAAAAAAAATGAACTCGACAAAGCTGAAATTGAGTTAAACAAGGCAAAAAAAAAGGTAGAAGATTTTACAGAAGATAATCCGGATATTTCATTCAAAGGAACAGGCAACAAAAACATTGACGCACTTATTGACCAATACAGAAGCCAATATGATTTAGCTGCTAAAGAAGCAAAAAATGAATACGGTAAAAGGGACAAATTGAAACCTGAATACGAAAAGCTTTTAAAAAGAGTTGAAGCATCATACAAAGAAGCTGAAACAGTATTTGTGCCAACTTTCAAGAAACTTGCAAAGAGTTTCATAGGTTTTGATTTGAACATTCAACCCAAACGAAGTAATAAAACAATAAAATTAGTTTTGGAACTTCAGGATACTGCCCGGACAGATTCGTTTCAACTTTCAGAAAGCCAGCGTTTCTTTTTAGATATTGCTTTGCGAATGTCGCTTGCAATCTTTCTTTCGGGAAAAAAGGACGGTGCAACAATGATGGTTGATACGCCGGAAGGTTCACTAGACATTGCTTATGAAAGCAGAGTTGGAAATATGTTTGCTGAATATGTATCTATTTATAATCAAAATTTATTAATGACTGCTAACATAAATGCATCTCAACTATTATTGTCACTTGCAGAAAAGTGTGGAAAAAATAAAATGACATTCAGACAAATGCTGGAATGGACAGACCCTTCGGAAATTCAAAAAGAAGGTGAACATTTATTTAAAAAAGTATACGCTAATATAGAAATTGCCTTAAACAAAAAGAAATAAATTATGACCGACCAAGTAACACCGGAAGCATTTTTTGACAGTTTATCTTTAGCTCACAAACTTGATAATTTTTTAGATGGTTTTAAGCTTGAAGAGATACAGTTATTCTCTTATTTTTCATCATTCCTATATTGTTACTCTGGTAATTCTATAGCAACATGGCCGCATAGATATACCGCCGAAAACGGTTTCCCTTTTTCTGATTCAATTAATACCGCTATTATGCGTCACCTTCAAAATGGGCTATTTGAAAATAAAGGTGAATACTACACAATTTCTGGAAGGGGAACGGATGAATTTAACAAATTCAAAAATCTATTAAATTTCACAAAAAGAGAAGAATTATTAAATGCAGCTTGCACAACTGCCATTCTTATCCCATATACTCAAACCGTAAGGGCGTTATTAAATGAGCCGAACTTGAAAAAGCAAATAGAGTTACAAAATAAGGCATGGCTTGACCAAACGAGTTTTTATCCCCGGTTTAAAGAAATTAGTGAGGCTTTAGGTATTAAAACTCAAGATTTGATAATCCCGGCTGTCACACTGATTAATTCTTTAGAATTAGGGTAACAGTAAATGCAAGATAAAGAAGAAATAATAAGAACTCTCTCAGATCATTATATCGCTAAAGTAATGCGTGCTTTTGGTAATGTTGACCCAGCAAGTAAAGCGCTTGAAGTTGTTGCCAAATCTTTAAACGAGATTTACAGGTACTTTGAACCTAGCTTTTTCAAAGGTGATTTTTTCGTTTGCAAAGATTTAAATGACCAACCATGTTTTGACGAATCAAAGGGGGCACTTCTATATGATAAGAATATACTTTTGAATCGCACTGGTGGCTTATTAATCATTCAAGTTTTTACTGATAGTAGTAAAATGATTATTTGGGAAGATCAAGATCCAGATGAATTATTTAAACAGACCAAAACACTAATCTATCACTTCAATAATAACAAAGAATATTTTTTTGCCAATGGATCAAAAATAGATATCACTATTTATAACAAGGGTAGTAGATTCGCTACTCAGTTCAATGATTTGGTTCAGGCTTTATGCCATTATTCTAAATCTAAAATTCTCAAATCTACTTGTAAACATTTTTCTGATTCGTGGGCAGATACCAAAAGACTTTTCTTTAAAGGAGGGGGTAGCGGGAGCAACATTCCTGAAAAATTTATGCAATTGTCTTTGCATGAATTTCTAAGCACTTTTTTTGCAAGAGGGATTTCAATGGAATCGTCAAGGGAATATAATGTTGTTGGAGATTTAAGTAAACCAAAACCAGTTGATATTAAAATTCAGTGGCGTGAAGCAAACAGAACAGCTCTTATTGAAATAAAATTTATTGGAACAGTTAAAAAAGAAGCTGATGGAGAAATATATACTCATGGTGACCCACGAGCAAATCAGGGAATAGCTCAACTTAAAGAATACTTTGACACTGCATCCTCAGACGCACCAACGACAATTCTGAAATCATATTTAGTCGTTATTGATGGCAGAAGGAATAATTTGACTCCTGACAAAACAACAATAAACACTGCCGATGGTATGTGTTATAAGGATATTGATATTGTTATTAATGAGGATAAAAAATTCCATGAATCAATACTTGGTTTTGAAAAACCAATAAGAATGTTTGCAGAACCAGTGTGCTCATAAATATATTATGCACGAAAAACTAAACGATAATTTTATTCTTAAAAACGGTGGTTATTCAAATTACGAAGATACAACGAATTTACCAAGACATAGGTGGTATTATTACAAAGAGGGCTTTTCACCTACCTTAGTTGAGAAAGCAATTGAGCAAACGGGCGTGGCAAGAGACGATTTAATTATTGATCCGTTTAATGGCAGTGGCACAACAACTTTAACTGCATCGCTTCTTGGACACAAATCAGTAGGAATTGAGGTTAACCCCTTTACTTCATTTCTTTCAGATGCAAAAATCAAGAACGCAGAAATTTCCCAACTGAATAGATTGGAAAACAAATTATTGAAGTCTGTTGAAACAGGAAAACCCTCTCCTCTTTTGGGATTTTCAACCTTTTCTGAGACAGAAAAACTTGACAAATGGCTATTTAATAATGATGTCTTAAATTCTTTTGAAGGTGGTTGGAAACATACATATTCTATTACAGGATCAAATGTTCGCAAGTTGATTCGACTTGCATTAATTTCAGCAGCAATGCAAAATTGTAATGCTAAAAGAGATGGTAAATGCCTTCGCTATCGCGACACTTGGAAAAAAAACAGGTTTGATAAAGAGTCATTTCTTAGGGCATTGATACAAAATCTATCAAACATAAAGTCTGATATTCAAGAGAACCCCATTCACATAAAATCAAAAATTCTCAAAGGTGATTGCAGAAATATCTTGAAGACCTCAAATGAATTAAAGAACTTTAAACTTTGCATTACATCACCACCATATCTTAATACATTTGACTATACAGACATATACAGACCTGAACTGTTCTTAGGTAAGTTTATTAAAAGCAGACAAAAACTGTATGACTTAAGACTTGAAACAGTACGTTCTCATGTTCAGGCAAAGTGGCAGGAACCAATGATTGATGACTTTGGGATACTTTATGAAAAGACAATGATCCACATCAATAAAAATAAAGAAAATCTCATGAGCAAATATATTCCGCTGATGATTCAGGCTTACTTTGAAGACATGTTAAATGTTTTGAATTTATTAAAAGCTAAAGCAACAAAAGATTCTCAGATTTGGTTTGTCGTTTCTAATTCAGCTTATGCAGGGCTTGAATTGCCTGTAGATTTAATTATTGGCGACATTGCTACAAAAGCAGGCTGGTATTTAAAGGAAATTGGTGTTCTAAGATATGTAAAAAAACGTAAAACTAAATATAGTCCCGACATAAAAGAACTCAGAGAAAGCGTAATAATTTTATCTAGTTCTAAATTTTAAATAAGGGGGCAGTAATCATATAGTATTGTGGCTCTTTATGTGTAAGCGTATAATTAACAACAATCATAGAGCAAAGACGATAAGTTTTTTTTGGTCGATTTTCTGGGGCAGCAGCTTTTCATAGTCAGTAGTGGTTTTGGCAAGCGGTAGGTATTTGAATATGTATCGCAAATAACTGTACGGCTCCAATCTGTTTGCTTTTGCTGTTTCTATCAGGCTGAAGAACATTGCACTGGCTTTGGCACCCTCTCGGATGGCCTGAAAACAACCAGTTCTTTGATTGAGAGCATAACTCATAGCTTATCCAAGTAAACCTTTTGGCGGGCATCGATAACTTCTACAAGTTTTCTGCGTACGTGTGACCAGCATCCAACAAGAATTATACCTGTTTTCCGGTCAAGAGCATCATAGCCTGAATACGCATCTGTCTGTACATATCCATTGTAGTTGCCAAGCAAATCGTCCGGGATTTTCCCGCCCCCCCTTTTTTTGGAGGCATCATGGCATAGTCTGAATTGTTTGTGAAGTTAGGGTTAATTAAGCGCTTACGATTGTTTCCACAGTTTCTATCCCTGACTGGTCATTTTAGAAAATACAGCCAGAGCAGAAACGGAATGAAGGCAATGATTCCTTCCATAAGCATACTGTGTCTAGTGTATGGGTATTATTTTCTATAATCTTTGGATAAGGTAAATATATACCGGCATTTGAATGCTATATTTTATTGTGTGAAACTTTCTCTTGATCTCGTTATTATTATATTCACCTAAAAGTGGAGAGAGATAAAGACAGCCGTTGGCAGGACGGTCAGAAATGTTTTCATTTATAAAGTCTTGCATGGAAATTAAATGAGATGCTGGTAGTTGTGACCCTATGATCAAATTTCCGGTAATTTCAATACTGCTGTATTTTCTGTTGATTTCCATCATACGCAAAAAAGCTTTTTTCGAATCATCAGCTTTTACGGGTTTGCCGATTAAATCGAGTGTTGTTTGGTCGAAAGATTCAAAGCCTATATTGATATAAGTGTGAAACGGGGAATCATCCAGTATGCTGAAAATCTTTTCATCAGCGTTAAGTAATGAAAAGATGCTGCCGAACAAATAAAGATAATTATCAAGCATCACGGTGTTCTTTACGAGTTTATAAGATTCGCTTATTGCAAATGCCATAATACTTTCCTTGGCAACCAGAGCATCATGATTGCCGAGAAACACTGAATTATAGTTGATAATATCTTCGCCGTAAAACGCTCTTAATTCATTTATCTGCCGGGCGATATCCGCTTCGCTTCGTATATTGATTTTTTCATTGGATTTGACCGAGCAAAAATCACAGTTGTATATGCATCCGTCTGCGATAATAACAGGGATCACATCGTAATCCGAATGCCTGGTGTCAGGCGGAAGCACAGATATAGGGCTTTTAATGATACTGTGAATATCGGGTTCGGGCAAGCCGGAATTATTATTAATTATTTTATTAAGTAGTAATATATTTTCCGAATAAGCCGGTTCATCGATAATATCCTTTAAATTTCGTACAAAGAATTGGAGGGAGTCAAGGGCATCTATGACATATTGGCTTTCAAATGGCCTGTAGCCGAAAATCGAGTTGGAATTATAATCGGGGCATACTGTATAGTATTCGCCTTCATATGCATAAGCATTGCTATAGCCCATACCTGCAGTATAAAATACCCAGTCATTTCCTTTTGTGCGTTTCAGCCAGTCTTCACGAGACCAATTGCTATGGTGCTTTCCGCTGATTATTTTTGCCTTTCCGTTTAAATCAAAAATATATTCATAATCTTGTGTTCTAATCCTTATATAATTTCCGTAACGGATTGGATGGGTAGCCTTGCAGTATTGATCCAGACCTGACTCTATTGAAACGGAGAAGTTATTTGGCTTTGAAGCACACTTGGCTGGCATAAAAATATATCAGTTTGTTTAAAATTTAAAGTATTTTCGTAAAACACAAAGTTGTAATGCTATCATGATAGATTCTTTTTAACTATCAGTAACTACAGTAAAAGTCAACAAGAACAAAGGGGCAGGACAAGGGTAACCGCATTTGGAAATAATGGTTTTGTGCAAGCATCCTAAACCGTCATACCGGACTTGATAAGCCAGCCCCGGCTGGGGTATCCAGCAATGAAATTGTTAGCGCTTATGCTTCACTACGTGTCACTTCGTGCTCTGCCTTCGAGACTGTATCGTAATTCATTTTTATGTCATTTCGAAGCGAAGTGCGAAATCTTGGTTTATGTAAATTCAGCATTTCAAGATTCCTCACATACGTTAGGAATGGCATTTTTTCTAATTGTGACACAGTCTCTTCGCATGAACTTGTGCAGAAAAGAAAAATGTATTATATATTTGAAAATGATGGAGGGGATAAAATGAAAAAAATAACAATAATATTTGTTTTAATTATATTGTGTGTCTATCCGGTGTTTGCGGATGAAAATGTCTACTCATGGACAGATGATAAAGGCGTCAAACATTTCGGTAACCAAAAACCACATGATGGTATAAAATACGATAAAACCAAAGCCATAAAAAGTTCCACCGAATCCGAAAGAATCCGCCCTGGGTACACAGCTCTGGTAGAAGATGCCAAGAATCTGGTTCGCCAGCATAAGCTTGAGGTCGATCAGGAAAAAATCAGAAGGGCTGAAGAGGAAAAGCAAAAGGCCGAAAAAGAGAAATTAGAGAAAAAAATAGCAGAGCTTTCTGATAAAATTAAAGAAATTGAAAACAGGCCAGTTGTATACTACCCGGTTAAACCCGTCATCGGACGAGGCCATGTGCAAGTCCATAAACAGGGCTATCAACGGAATGCTAATGCTCCAGAAGACAGGCATACTAAACGGCAAAACACAGCGGAGCAAAAAGAACCCAGGAAGTAAAATCGAGCGGGCAGCGTTCCCCGATGTCTGTTCCCTTCAAAGGAGACAGCCTGGGTGAAGACTTATACACTGGTGGTGAAGAATAAAGTGCGGCTCTGGAATCTCTGAGCAGGGAATAGGCAGTACTGGGTTTATACCCATATCGTTTTGCAGTCTCTTCTATTGAATCTCCGTCAATAATAATAGCTCGAATCAACTCATACTGTTTTTGTCTTGGAGAAGCAGGGTTTTTGAAAAAGTCGGTCAGGTCGATTGAGGTATCAATTAGGTTTTTTTTTGTTGTTTAGTCGTCTGTGATTCCAAAGTTAAATAATAATTTTAAAAGCAATAATGGCTCAAATTGCCATTATTTTATAGCTGGAATGGTCGAATATTTAATTGTAAAAATCAATAGCGGATTTTGGGGAAACTCAGATATTGACGGAAGCATATATTCTGTGCATATTAAAGAGCCAGTTTCAAAACGCCCCATTTTGGCCGATCTCAGCGTTGGGCTAAAATTTCAATCCTCGAAATACTATATGTATTCCTGTGGTTGAAATTTTCTCACGCCTTGAGCTTGACCAAACTGAAACGTTTTGAAAGTGGCTCTGAAAAATAAAATATATGCATATGGGAAAATATCCATATTTATAGGGTTCGAATGACTGTTTTAATAATGGCGAGGCAGTTTGTCATTTATTTATTGATAAATGGATGCATGAAATTTCGCTGAAATTACTTCCAAAAACAATATAAAATCCGCTATGAAAGCTCACAATAATAAAAATACCTCTTTGGTTTATTCAACAGAGTTTGGCAAAATGTGTCCTGCCTGCAATAAACCTGTAGCGAATTGTATTTGCCGGAAAAAACAATCCATTCCTAAAAGTGATGGCATAGTAAGGTTAATGAGAGAAACAAAGGGGCGAAAAGGAAAAGGTGTAACCTTGATAACCGGCTTGCCTTTAGATGATGAAAATCTGAAAAATATTGCGAAAGCCCTTAAACAAAAATGCGGTAGCGGGGGCAGTGTAAAGAACGGAGTAATTGAAATTCAGGGAGATCACAGGGATATGCTGGAAAAAGAATTAGGTGCACTTGGCTACAAAGTCAAACTTGCCGGAGGATGACTATGAAAGGAAAAGATATGAAAAAAAACTTCCTTGCTGTTTTTGTTTTGTTTATTTTTTTGTTTGGCTGTGGAACAGTTTTTGCGACCGAACAGCATGAAGAACAAGCGTTAAATTTTGTGGTTATGGGTGATAACCGTCCGGCAAATGAGTTTCGGCCGGAACAACCGTATATATACTACAAGGCGGTTAACAAGGCTGTTGAACTTGATCCTGTACTGATACTTAATACCGGCGATCTTGTTTTGGGTTATGATGCTGACTCAGAAAAAAAGGCAGAGAAAGAATTTGAGGATTTTGAGAAAGTAACTGCGCCGATACGGGAAAAGAATATTCCTTTGTACATTACAATGGGAAACCATTCAGGTTATACTAAACAAGCCAGAAAAGCATTTGTAAAACGATATATAAACAAGGAGACCGGAACGCTTTATTATTCGGTTGATGTAAAGGGTTGTCATTTTATCATATTATGCAGTGAACTTGAGAGTGAAGAGGCCCTGATTACGGGAAAACAACTTGAGTGGCTGAAAGAAGATTTGAAGGGGGCTGAAGGTAAACATATTTTTGTACTGCTGCACAGGCCTTTATATCCGAAGATAAAACATCTGGAGGATTCATTGAACAAATATCCGGAAAAGCGTGATGAACTTGCCGGTCTGCTAAAGCAGTACAATGTTGATATAGTATTTGCCGGGCATGTGCATGTATATAATTTTTCGGTAGTTTCCGGATTGAGCCAGATAATTGCCGGAGGCTCCGGTGCTCCGCTGGCCGGTACTTTAGAAGATGGGGCATTCAGTCACTTTTTTAATGTTATCGTAAACGGAGATGATATTGATTATCGTTTGCTTGTCTTTCAGGATGAAGTTGAGCAGGCCGAACAGCTTTTGAAAGAGGGTAGGGTACAAGGAGCATTAAGCATGGCAGAAAAAGCAATAGAAATTCTTCCTGATCATCCTATGCCGCATATTGTAGCCGCTGTGGGATACAAATCAAACGGGCAGACATTGGAATACAATGCAGAGATTGCAAAACTTCTTTCGATTTTAACAATTGATGAAGAAGTATTGTTCAGGCTTGGAGAATTTTGCTTAAGTGCTAAACAGCTTGATCTTGCAGATTTTTATCTTTCAAATGCTTTGGCTGTGGATAACGGTTCTTTTAAGATATACTATCATTACGCTCAATTGAAAAACGAGCAAAAAAAATATCACGAGGCTCTTGATATGTATAAAAAAGCATTGCCGCTTACTGATAACGATCATCGCATAGATGAAATCAATAAAATAATTAAAGAAATAACACAACTGATATGAAGTAAAAGAGCAGCAAGTTAAATAAAATAATGGAGGTTAACATATGAACGATTTTTCCAAAGCCGATTATTCTTCACTTGACCAGCCGGAGATATTGGCGCTTCTTTTTCATCCAAGGCCGGATTGGGGAGACTCTTTAACATTTTCAAAAGATGTGGAAGATATATTTATTCCTGTTGAAAACGGCATATCTATTGGAGCGAAACTGCACAGCGCTGAAAAATCTGCTCCCGTGATCCTTTATTTTCACGGAAACGGTGAAATCGTTTCAGACTATGATGACTTAGGTCCTGTATATACAAAAATAGGTTTCAACTTTCTTCCTGTGGACTACAGGGGTTACGGTCGCTCAGCAGGAACTCCTACAGTTACAAACATGATGCGCGACTGTCATGTGATATTCGAATACATAATGCAGTGGCTTAAGCAAAAAGACTATTCCGGGCCGATAATTGTTATGGGAAGATCTCTTGGGAGTGCTTCTGCTCTTGAACTTGCCGGACATTATCAAAATGAGATAGACGGTCTTATAATAGAAAGCGGATTTGCCAATGTCCTTCCGCTGTTAAGTCTTATAGGAGTTGATATCCACAGGTTGGGAATCGATGAGAAACACGATCTTCATAATATAGATAATATGCGAAATTTTGCTAAACCGGTACTTATCATACATGCCGAATATGATCATATTATTCCCTTTAGTGCCGGGCAGGCGCTTTTTGATGCAAGCTCTTCACCAAACAAGAAATTTCTTAAAATACCGGATGCAGATCATAATACTATTTTTGCAGTAGGGATGGAGATGTATCTTAAAGAAGTAAAAAGGCTGGCAGACGAAGTTATAAAAAAAAAGGAGTGATAGTATTATGGAATGTAAAGTCGATAAGAATCTCACAACATGTAACTGTAGTTATGAGCCTTGTAAACGAAAAGGCTATTGCTGCGAATGCTTGAAATATCATCTTAAAAGCAGACAACTGCCCGGATGCTGTTTTTCCGCTGATGCGGAAAAAACATATGACAGATCTTTTGAACACTTTGCGCGTTTGGTAAATGAAAAAAAGATATAAAGTATTACATTGCCCAGATGATCACAGAACTGCTGTAAGAGTTTTAAATGGCGTTTTCTTATTTATTATAATCCTATTAATTACTGCCTGCCCTGTTTATTCGGAAGAAGACAAGGCGCAGGAACATATGCTGGAAGAAGTCAGTGTTACTGCTACACGCTTGAAAAGACAAACTCTGGAAATCCCTGCCAGCGTGGAAATTGCCGATGAAAATGAAATAGAAAATACCCGGATGTTCAATATTAAGGAGGTTCTGGAAGGAATGCCAGGAGTACTGATAGAATCTCCGAATCAGGGGTACGACTCCCGGCTAATTATCCGTGGGTCGGGTCTGAAGGCCCGGTACGGTGTCAGGGATATCATGGTGCTTATGGATGGTGTGCCAATAACCGACCCTGACAGTTTTACACGTCTGGATTTCATAGACACACAACTGATCAAGCAGGTCGAGGTGGTCAAAGGCCCGAATTCAACCCTGTGGGGAGCCAATGCGGCAGGCGGTGTGATCAATATCATCACCAAAAGCCCTTTTGAGCGGGAAGGCGGGATTGCTAAACTTGGCGTTGGTGAATCCAATGCCTTTAATGGTCATCTGTCTTTTTCCGGCAATACAGGAGATATGTTCTATTACACTGTCAGTGCCAGCAGGCGTGAAACCGATAACGACTGGCGCAGATGGAATGAGTTTGAGAGCACACAGGGTTCGGTACAGGCATCCCTTATGTTTGAGGACGGATCGACCCTTGAAAATTATTTCGGTTATACGGACGCATCCATTCAATTGCCGGGCAAACTGGATCAGGACATGTTCAAAGAATACTTAAAGACCGGTAAAGCCAGGGAGACCGAAGGGCCTTGGCAGTATTCCGGCCGGTATTCGGAGATCTTTTTCTTTTACTCAAGATGGACCAAGCAGATAGGCAGCGTTGAACTGCAACCGGTTTTTTTTATCAATTCATGGAATCATCGCCATCCTGTGACCGGGAGAATCAACCATGCGGATACTAATACCTACGGCATGGACCTACAGGCCAATCATTCCCATCAACTTGCAGACAGGCCCGGAACCCTGACCTTTGGTGTGACAGGCCGGTTTGATGATCAGGAAACTGATTATTACAAATACGCACAGTATGCCACCGGATTCGGGGGCCGGATTACAGAAGTACTCTCCGATACCCGTGGCGAACTTATTGAAACTCAAGACAGAAAAACGGATCTATACGGTATTTATGCCCAGGAGTCATTTCAACCCACCGACCGGTGTATCATGGATCTGGGCTTACGTTACGATGAGGTGAAATTCGACATTACCGGTTCCAGATCAGAAACCTTTGACTATTCTGCCGGAACTTACATTCTGGCTTCTGATCCGGAAGATATTGATAAATCCTTCAGCGATTTTAGCCCCCGGTTGGGAATTTCCTATAAGCTGATTGAGGGTTTGAACATCTATACTCAGTTTTCCAGGGGCATCCAGACCCCAACCGAGAGCGAGTTGAGCGAGAACCCTGAACTGGATACGGTCAAAATCTATAATTATGAAATAGGCTTAAAGGCGCGTCACCCGCGCTGGTCATTGGATACGGCCTTTTACTTTTCCCCGGTTAAAAATGAAGTTGTTCAGGTAATTGGAACCGGCGGTGAAACGCAGTATGTGAACTCAGGAAAAACGAACAAAAAAGGGTTTGAATTTTCCTGTTACTGGTTTGTCACACCCGCGCTCAAAGTTGGAGGTGCTTATTCTTATACGGATTACACCTTTGATGAATTTTCCGAACCGATCAATGTGAATGGGACGGTAATCAATCTGGACACAAACGGCAACACCTTGCCATTTGTGCCGGAAAATCAATTCTCTTTTTCCGGCTCCTATCGTCATCCGTCCGGTTTTCGATTCAGAATTGAAACCCTTTATTGGGGTTCCTATTATATAGATAATGCCAATTCCGAAAAATACGAAGGCTACGAATTCGTTACCAACGCCATGATTGCCTATGAAATCGGATCAATCGACATAAGTCTTGATGCGCGCAATCTGTTTGATGAATTCTATGCTGTTGAGGTACAAAAAGATACACGGGGTGTTATTCGTTACACACCGGCGTCTCCCCGGACTCTTATGCTCCGCTTAACTTGCAAATTCTAAAGGTTAACAAATGCGATACAAAAAAACCCTGGTGTTTATACTTTCTGCCGGGCTTTCACTTTTTGCCGCCGTTTACCGGTGGGGCGATTCCGGCCATGCCATAGGGCTGATTTCCGAACGGGGAGGAAAAGCCCGGCACCCATCCTACTATACAGGCGGTAAAAAGCGTTATACACAGATTGTTACGGCAAAAATTCTGCCTCCTTATCATGGAGATGCACGGGTGGTTCTGGAAGGGAGTTTGCCCATGAATTATGAACTTTTTTCGGCGGAACCAATTGTGGATATGGGTTTTCGCGATAAACCAAGATTTCAGGATAATATCTTCTATGATCTTAAACCTGGAGATCGCATTTCCCTTTGGCTTGTTATGAGACCTGTATCCGGCAAAAACAAATTAACGGACCCAAACCATAAAACAGTTGGCAAAAAATATTCATTGGCATTCTACGATACCGGGTCCGGTAATTCCCTGTTGCGCGTCCCAATTATCTTTAAGGAAAAGGAAAACACAGATGAAACCGTTTACCCGCACTGAAAAGGGTTTTATGACAAGGTATAGGTTTGCGATTATGCTTCTGTCTCTTTTCTTGTTTTTGCCGCCCTTATCCTTTGTTTTCCAATTTACAGCAGACAGCAATTTTTGCGGCACATGGTGTCCCCGTATGTTTTTTGTCTGGCGCAATGGTATATCAGCAAGTGCCTATTTTGCAGGATATCTGAGAAGTTATATGGGAGTTGCCCTGGTGTTTGGGGTTCTGATATCCACCTTATTTTGGGGGCGTTACTGGTGCAGCCACTTATGCCCGGTGGGCGGGGCTATGGAGTTGGGAAGCCGCCTAGTTCCACGGTTTCTTAAAATCGATTTTTCCAGGATTCCGGCACCGGCCTTCCGGTACGGGTATTTGTCCGTATATTTTTTAGCGGCGGCATTTGGAATCGGCAGTCTTTGCTGTAACTACTGTAATTTTGCCACAATTCCCCGAATGTTTGGTGCGGCCTTTTCCCCTGCGGATCTTGCCTACTTTTTCAGGACGGCAGGAATCATCAATCTTGGTTTAGTGGTTTTACTTGGATTTCTGGCAAAAGGAGGAAGGGGATACTGCAATTTGCTATGCCCCATTGGAGCGCTGGATGCCCTTTCAAACCGGTTTGGCCAACGGTTTGGCAAAAGATTTTTTATATCTGCCGAAAAATGTAATGGCTGCGGCAAATGCAAAGAAGTATGTCCAGTCTGGGCCGTTGAGATCAATGATACGGCACGTATCGACCATCTTTCGTGTATGCCCTGCGGGAACTGCTTAACGGCCTGTCCTCAGGGCGCTATTACCTTTGGAAAGGTGGAGCCAGGATTGTTGAGCCGCGTGCCGGGGGGGCAAACACATAAGCGTTAAGTCAATTAAACTATAGCAATTATATGAAAGTAATTTGAATATCGAATTTAGAACAAGGAATAATGAATGTCGAAGGAAGATAAACGGTATGATATCGAGGATCGTTTTTATTGATGAACTTAATAAACTAACTTAGCGCTTATGTGGGTTACACAGCCGCCCTCCATTTTACAGGATAAACAGATGAACGCGGATAAACATGAATTTAAAGCTTTAACCCGGAAGAAGATCAAGGAAACGTTCCTGTTCGGAGTGCTCGGCGCTTCAAGCGGTTTGGCCGGTCTGGCGGCTTTGTCTAAGTGCAATGGCGGGAATTGCTCATCCTGTTTAGGATGCGGCGGCATAGGTCTGGCTGTTTTGCTTGTTACCGTTGGTTGCAGATGGTTTAAAAAAAAGGAGTGAAAGCGAATGTATAACCTCCGATCTGTTGATAAACAGAAACATCTGGAGGTGGAAATGTGTGCCAATTTTCCAAAGAACCAAAATGGGTAACCTGGCCATTTAGCAAAATATGTTTTACCGCATCGCTTAATCCGGTATTGGCATAAAGGGCTTTTTCTATGGCTGTTTCAATTATCTTGGTGTCATGGTCCTTGTTACAGCATTAATACGGAGATAAAATCTTTAACACCTTTTGTAGCTCCCTGCTTTTTTATGAAAAGTTCTAAAAGCCGTTCCAGACAGTTCGGCCAACTGCTGCGCCATTGCCGGATAGGACGTGCCGAGAAAAAGGCCTGGGGCCTTTGTTGGATCAACTCCAGATAATGGTCCGGCTTAAGGCTCCACTGAAGACGATGAAGGCAAACAGTTTATCGCCCCTTTTCCTGAAGGTGTTACAAAAGCAGTTCAATATGGGATGGGTCTCAAACACATTCTGTCTATATGTCACAGTTTCAGCTTATCCCGTATAACAGAATACTATACTATTTTGCCGATCAGCTGAATATACCGAGTGCAACGCCCATAATTTAATCAGAAAATGGGCGGAGTTTTTCTTGTAACAGGGCTAAATGATTCGATACCTCTGGGTGGAGCTTTCTTTATGGTGTTTATACGTTATTTATTTTATAATAATCCGTTGAAGGGGGTGCTTCATACTAAATCATTCTTTATCCAGTTTAAATATATCATCAAATATATTAAGCAGTTGCAGCGTTTGCTCGCTTATTTTCAGACAGGCATTATTGATACCGTAAAACAGTATGCTAAGCCTGGTTTTTGATTCGTTACAGCAAATTCTTTCCACTTGTTTGTGGTCAATATCTTCAAGAAATTGTTTAAGCGCCACATAATGAGCCGCAATTTCTCGATAGCGAAACGTTTCACGGTTAAGCAGAATACGGGAGGTATCGTCAAGCAGCAACTCAACAAATTTTTGTACCTGTTGAAGTTCTTTTTTCTGTTCAGGCAAGAGACCTGAATGCTGGTTTGAAGTATGCACATGGCATCTAAGTATCATATCGCGCAGACTCTCGGCAATTTCCTGCAATGCGGAGACAACATAGGAATACTTAGCGGCGTTTTCGTTTTTAGCTTCATCTTGCTGCAATAGCCGCAGCGTCTTAAATATGTTAGCCACTATAATATTGGACCATGTCTGAATTTTGCTTGTTCCACTACGCAATTCCTTCAATTGCTTACGATCCTGGGTAAGAATGCCGTCAAAACATAAGGTCAGATTTTTCCGGACTATTTTCAAATAACGCCCGGTATGCTCAAAACAAGTCCGCTCGGCAAAATTGGCATCGGTCACTCTCTTCAAATCCAACAATTCCAGCTCTTCAACCGCTTTTTCCCTGTGGCCATGAATCTTGAAATTTCTGAAGATTATAAGTCCAACCACAGACAATAATAGAACAATAGCTGCCCATTTGTTAGTGTAAGAAAGCACAAAGGCAAAAATTAATGATATAGTAAATGCACTAAAGGCGGTAAAAAACCATCCGCCAATAACGGTCAAAACTCCTGTAACCCGATAGACGGCACTTTCAGAACCCCAGGCCTGATCTGCCAGAGATGCGCCCATGGCGACCATAAACGTAACATAAGTAGTTGAAAGGGGAAGTTTCATGCTGGTTGCCAATGAGACAAGGGCGCTTGCTACTACAAGGTTGACACTTGCACGGAGTAAATCAAATTCAGGAATAGCACCATTATATCCAGCAACGGGCTGAACATTGCTTGCATCAAATCTTTTACTGCACCATAAGCGCATAGATTCCGGGCAAATTTTGTTTGAAGTATTTATTACCCAGATTACCGTTCGCACCATAATGCGGGATAATCGGGATGTATCAAATCTTTCAAGCCCTTCATCCTGCCGGCTTAAGTTAACCATGGTTTTGGTAACTGAACGTGCTTTGCGGGATAACCATAGCGTAAGCACCATAATACCCCCGGCGCCCAGAAGAAAAAAAGTATTGGTATGAATTTGATTTTGCATTGCTGCCATAGGAATGGTTAAGGGATCGGTGCTGGCTTTGGCCAGTGTAAATGCATGATATCCGGCTAAAGGAACGCCGATAAAATTGACAAGGTCATTTGCGGCAAAGGCCATGGCAAGAGCAAAAGTGCCGGCAAGAACAATGAACTTTAGAATATTAAATTTTGTAAATAAAGTTAAAAATTGGGCCAGTAATGCAAAACCTATAAAACCATAACCCAATATATTCCAGGTATGGGTTTTAATCCACACAACCATATCGGGACTCATGAAAGATGCCCCTTTTGCGCCCTTGATTAAGATAAAATATATTATCATCGTAAGGGCAAGACCGCACCATACTCCACCATAGCGGCGCAACCTTTTTTCATAATCAAAGGTAAAAGCCAGTCGTGTAACAAACTGGGCTAACGCTCCACAAATAAATGCTATAAACACAGAAAGCAGTATACCCGATATTATGCTCAATGCCTTTGCTGTATTTATATATTCCAAAAGTGCCATCAAGCTCTGGTCATTGTGTGTGATCTTTACAATAGATACGGCAATGGCCGCTCCAAGCAGCTCGAAAACAATGGAAACTGTTGTGGATGTGGGTAAGCCGAATGTGTTGAAAATATCAAGAAGCAGTATATCGGTTATCATAACAGCAAGGAAAATTGTTATTAACTCAGGCATAATAAAGTATTTGGGATGAAATATCCCTTTTCGGACTACCTCCATCATACCGCCTGAAAAAGTAACACCAGCAAGTATGCCAAGACTTGCCACAATCATAATTATATGCCTGGGAGCCACACGGGAGCCAACTGATGAATTAAGAAAATTAACTGCATCATTGCTGACACCAAAAATTAGATCCATACTTGCCACGGCAAACAATATGCCTACCGCAAATACATAGATTTCCATATAATTATCCGTATAATATTTATAATATATTTTTAATTACAATAGGTTGTATAGTGAAAAATCAATTTGATCAGCTAAAGCAAAAAGAAAATGATCTACAAATCACATTTATAATTTTTTGGGTATTGTTAGGGAAATATTAGAATAAAGTAAAGAATAAAATTTATTTATTGGAAAGAAAAAAACGAGTTTATAAAAGGTTTTTTTAAATATATAAGATAACTTGTAAATATAGAAATCAAATATGACATCATCCCTGAAATTTGAATTAAACTGGCAGAACAATGATATTCTTCATAACGATATTTTTTATGTCGATCTTAAAAAAAATGTGACCTTCTTTGCCGTCGGACGTAAATCATTTTAAAACGATAATTTGTATTATCATTTATTTTTATTCCGGGAGTGAAAATTAAGTAAAAAAACAAATCTAATTTTAACAAAAAGGAGGAGAGTCATGTCAATTTGGCGTAAGTCAACAATTTTAGTATTGGTTGTTCTGTTCTGTAGTGCAAGTATTGTTATTGCCGGGGATCAGGATCGTGATCGTACCAAAGGTCAGGATCGTTTAAAGGACGGCTCCTGTCAGACAGATTTAACAGATAATTATATCGGAAAACTTTATGCTGCCGACAGAACCCGTGATCGTGACAAAGACCAGGATCGTTTAAAGGACGGCTCCTGTCAGACAGATTTAACAGATAATCATATCGGAGAACTCTATGCTGCCGACAGAATCGGTGATCGTACCAAAGACCAGGATCGTTTAATGGATGATTCCTGCCAGGATTTCACAGATCGCAATGCCGGTAATTTGTTTGCTGCCACGAGAACCCAAAATCGTACAAGAAGTCAGGATCGTTTAAGAGACCAGGATCGTTTAAAAGACGGCTCATGCAAGGGATGATTTCATAATACACCAAGAATTTAGGGTGTTGTCTTTTAATTTGACATGCGGGTTCGCAATCTTTTTGGAGCCCGCTTTTTTATTATCAGTACAGCTCGTATTTAACCAGCCTGCCGTCAAGGCCGCCGGCTTTGACCGGTTTTTTCCATGATGCTTCCAGCCCGATGTTTTTGATATACTTTCTATCTCCAAAAAAAATAAAAGCATTCGAGCCTTTGCATTTTTGTTTTAAAAAATCACCAAGATCTTTATAAAATATTTTAAGGTTCTCGTCTTTTCCCATTCGGATGCCGTAAGGTGGATTGGCAACAATGACATGATTCTCAAGGGATGGCAGTTTTCTAAAGTCTGATCTTTCAATGCTTACATTCTTTCCGTAATGAAGCCCCATAAGGTTTGTTTGCGACATGCTGACAGCTTCCGCAGACACATCACTTCCCGCAATCAGTCCTTTCGGCAATTCTATGATGTGACCGTCTGCCTCATTTTTTACCTGCTTCCAGACAGAGTTGTCAAAATCGGGCAAAAATTCAAAACCGAATCGAGTCCTGAAAATACCGGCAGGAATTTTACTATAATGCATGAGCGCTTCACACAAAAGAGTTCCCGAACCGCACATAGGATCATATAAAGGATAAGAACCATCCCATTTACTAAGCCGGATAATTGCGGCAGCCACAGTTTCCTGCATAGGAGCCGAAACGGTTTCTTCTCTGTATCCTCTTCTGTGAAGCGCACTGCCTGAAGTATCGAATCTTATTACTGCTTCATTGTTTCTGATATTAAGGTTAAGCTGGATATCCGGATTACTTACCGACACATTCGGGCGCATGCCGGTTTTTTCTTTGAAATAATCTGCAATTGCATCTTTAAGGCGCAGGGCCGCGTACTTTGAATGTGAAATGGCGCTATTGGATACATTGGCTGATACGGCAAAGGTATTGCCGGAAGATATAAAATCTTCCCAATCTATCTGTTTGGCTTTCTGATATAGCGTATCGGTATCATTACAAGCATATGATATTAAAGGAGCGAGGCAGCGTGAAATAAGCCTTGTCTGATAATTAATTCGATAAAGTATTGATTTATCAGCTTTAAAATAAACTCCGCTGTAATCAGGACTGATATCTTCGGCGCCGAGTTCGGATAGTTCCTCCGCGCCGGCTTCTTTTAAGCCATCGGCTATCTGGGCAAGATAACGGCAATTCTTTTGATACTGATATACCGTTGTTGATTGCCGCTTTTTTCTTCTGATGCATTTGATCCGATTGGCTGGTACCATTTTCACTGCTTTCGTATCATACGAATTTGGATGCAACCTGGTATCAGTTGGGTACGAAAAGAATGATCGAGATATTTCTTGCTCATTTCAAACCTTTTGCAGTATTAGTTGTTATATGTATGGATAAAACATTTCCTTGGCGCATTAAAATACATTGCAAGACTTTAAGTGTAAAATCAACTTAAATTATAGACATAAAGAATCAGGTCTGCAAAATGGATACGGAATATAAAAGCAGAACACAGAAAAAAAATGAAGACCGTGCATTACAGAGTCTTGGCGAACAGTTGGTAGCTCTGCCTTTCAGCCAGATTGAGAAAATGGATCTACCGGAAGAGCTTCTTGCTGCTATTAAATCGGTACGCAAAATAAAAAGCCATGGTGCCCGGCGTAGACAGATTCAGTATATCGGAGTTCTTATGCGGCAAATTGATCCTCAGCCCATCGAGAAAGCCATAGATCGCATTCGGTCTGGCATACATAAGTAACCTGGTATTGGAAGCACACTTCTTCCTCGATAAGTCATCGGAATAGTATTTCCCCGCTATTATTGGATAATTTATCTGCAAGATGCTCCAACAAAAAGATAGTCAGTCTGAAAAACCCTGTGAATAAAGCCGATTTATTAATATATTAAAAAATAATAATAATTTAGCTTGCTATTATATGTAAACATGCTTATTATACAGTATCAATTAAATCCTGTCGCAAATTAGTGAGAGGGTTTCTCTCTGTGGGAATTATCCGTTTTTGAAACGCTATTATCCTTCAGCTTGTAACGTTGAAATTTTTGGAAAGGAGGATAATATTATGACAAACGGAATTGTTAAGTGGTTTAACGACCAAAAAGGTTTTGGATTCATCGAACAGGAAAACGGACCGGATGTATTTGTGCATCATAGCGCAATCAATGCTACCGGTTTTAAGTCTCTCAGTGAAGGTTCGCATGTGACTTTTGACATCGAGCAAGGAGCAAAAGGTCCGGCTGCTGCAAATGTAACCATCGCCTAACCTGTATTTAAGACAATTAAAGGCATCTCCTGTGAATCGGGGGATGCCTTTTTTTTAATGGTTGCTTAACAGCTATAATGCTTTACACTATCATCAATAATATTATTGATTTGGCAAGCGACCGGAAAGGAAATGCCATGGCAAGATCTAATTACAAGTTTCAGAAATATCAGAAAGAAATAGATAAGAAAAAAAAGAAAGAGGAGAAAAAACAGAGCAAGCTGGATAAAAAGATGGTTGAAACCGATCAAGTTGAAGGCGATGAAACTGAACAAGACCTGACTCCTTCTATGGACGACCTGCAAGAATAGTGGCCTATCAGCACTGTTTATCGACAAATTGAGGGGGCTATGAAACGCTCCTGAAAAACTCATTTTTAGTCAAGAACTTCTGCGGATTGATTCCGTTAAAAAAGCCGCATACTTTACCGGTTATTCTCCAATGTTTGTTGAAAAAGGCCGTTGAATACATTAGGCTTTTTACCAATGTTTAATACCTTCAAGAAATCCTTCAATCCCTTTTTTCAGGGGGATGAGGCGTATATTCCCCATCTCAAACGTATGGCAATCCCACGGCATTAAGAAAAACTCAGAATATGAGAAAGATATTTCACTGGATCAGTATAAGAACAAGCATTTGCAATTTTATCTGCGAAAAAGGCACTCAGTTAAAAGAGCTGAACTGTTATATTCATCTATAATATAGGTTCATCCTCCCGCAAAACTATTAAAGGGCAAAACGGAGGATGAACCTATGAGTGATCGCAAAAATTTATCCTATCTCAAATTGATTACTCAGCTTTAAAAATTACCATTCATATCCAAATGTTACTGATGCCTCAGTAGTTGATATGCCATCAGAAAAGGCGTAACTGGCATCATCGTCTCCAACAAAGGCTTGTAACCTTAAGGTGGTATAAAATTGGGATGTAATGCTCCACTTAATTGCAAATCTAGTCATACCGGTTCCACCTTCTCCGTGCTTTCCCGGATTGTATGCCACTAAAATAGCAGGAACCAATTTTGATGCCCACCAGGATGTCCTCATCCGAAACATAAAGACATCTTGCTCTCTTACGTTTCTGCGGTCGTATCTACGTGAGCTGCTATATGTATTTGGTATAAGAGTGTTGCCTTCAAAATGGGAAACTAGATGCTCCTCGCTGAACTTGCTGTCCCACTCATTTATTGTCTTATGCAACCATTCAAATGAAGCTTGCGATAAATCTCTGGAAAGCCATTTCAAACGGAGATCCTTGTCTATCGCAATTAAGGCCTTTGTAACCGGCCTATATTCAAACGTCATTGTCCCTGTTCCTTCTGGATTTAAATGGTATTCAGATCTTGGAAGGTTTATAGGATAAGCAGTATAACGTGAAATTTCTCCTCTGACAATCGCTTCAAAGCGGCCTAGTAGCAATTGATAACTGAAATAACCGCCGTAAACATGCTGTTTATTGTGTGTTAAGATTGCCGTTGGTGTATTATCTTTATTAACTAACAAAATGCCAGGTTCATTGACCACATCCCTGAAATAAACAAGAGAAAGTGTAAGCCTGTCGCTGATATCCGCCCTTACCCTGGCGCCGTATTCATTATTATTGGTGGGCACATCCTCGCGGATATTGAAAATTCCTTTAAAATCGGAAAAAGCTGTTATACTCACATAAGGAGATTCCAGACCAACTTGCGGATTACCGGCTTCACTGTCAAGAGGTCCGAACTGGGTAGGCCTGATATCAGGAATCCATAATAAATCAAAATTGATGCTAGTACTGGCAAAACGCGGCAGATCGTAGTTTATACGTCCCATCCAGAGTGGAGTCTTAACGTCATCAGGCTTTTGAAAAAAAAGATTGTAAGACATATCCGGTGGATTGATAACATCGAGAAGGGTTTCAAGACTGCCCTCACCCCAGGAAACAATTTGTCTTCCAGGTCTGAAAAAGCCGCCGCCATAATCGCCTGTGTAGACAAAATCGATAAATGCTTCTCTTAAATCACTTTCATATTTGATATCATCTTCTCCGTAATCAAACCTCGAAGCCCCCATATTACCTGTGATATCATAATCTTCTGAACGAAGATCAAAGATCGAATCATAAGCTCCCCTGAAGGTCAGGTGAACTTTTCCTACAATAAAAGATCCAAAATTTATATCTGGCTCAATATCAATATCAAATTTTAATGTATTTCTTTGTTGTACTCCATAAGCTTCATCAAAAAAACCATACTGAATACCATCTGCATCACGCAAAACAAAATTGGACTCTATATATCCGTGAAAGCTGGTAGTCATTTTCGCTGTAGCATTTGCAGAGAAAATTGCCAGCATTATCATAATAACAAACATGCATAAGCATGTTTCAAACAAAATTCTTTTCCTCATTTCTTTTCTCCCTATTTTAAGCTTCAATGCAATTAAATTCTTCCCGATTCTGCAAAAAGCAGTATGCATAAAGCATCTTTAACAATATAATTCAAATTAGTTAGAGTTCCTTCATTTTGACAATTGCAAAAAATTACTAATTGTAAAATATTTGCGCCCTAGTTCTGAAGCAGGCATAAAGACAAATGATTCAGGGTCCGCCGATAAGTTGGTAGATGTAGCATGATGTTCTCTCTCATTAATATAAAGAGAAGCATCGCGATCTCCGATGTTATTTATTCCGCTAGGGCATTCACTATAGTGTGTAAAAAACGTAGCCCAGGTAGTAAACTTTCCTGCCGGATCAGATACTTCTTTGTACCAAATTATGAAATTTTCCTGATCAATATAATTTATGTGCAAACCCCAATTATAATAAGGATCTTTTGGCATTTGTTCCACAATCCATACTTTTCTAGGGACATAGGTAATATTTAAAGGCGACCATGATGCACCTTTCCATTTTGTGTCTTCATAACCATATTTGAAGTGACGACCTGTATAAGGAAATGTCCTTGCCATACTTCCATTGGGCATTTCCTGTGCCGGAACTATATCCGGACTAGTAAAAGAAACAAGAATTGTTCTTTCTCCTACATACTTCCATGTCATAGAGCTGTCTTTTCCTGACCACATATGATTTGCGTCCCACCATGAATCGGAACCCATGTAAGGATCTGACCTTGATGTTGAAGAAGCTTTACGTATCCTTCGAATAATAGGCACATAGGAATAATTGCTGTCTTCCTTTTCCCCTAGATATACTATGGCCATTGTATTTGTTCCGCTTACACTCATTGGCTCAAGAACTCTTTGCATATCATAAGTCTTAACGTTGTCGGGATTTTCTATCTGATGAGCGGGTGGCCTGCCGTTTACATAAAGACGTTGATCCAATCCACCCACATAACGTTCTTCACCGGATTTATCAAACCACATAACCCTGATTTGACCTCTTGATCCCATAAGACGATATCTCTGGTAATTGAAGTTTTGTATAATCTTTGCTCCTGCCTTGAGATCTTTTAGATCTATATTAGGAAAAGGAAATCCATATAGATTTATCGGATATTTCCCAGTAGCTTTATCGATTAAAAAACCCTCTGAACTAATGTCGAATTTACCTTCATTCTTTGCGCTTGCAGATAGAAAATCTTCATTATGTTTGAACATAAAATTTAGATTCCCCGGCGTAATAACATAATCACCTCTTTCAACCGCATTATACATAGCAGGAAACAATAGATTTTTATACTGACCACAGTTGGTCTTATCAATCACCTCAGGTAAATCCATAGCAAGAACATGAATAGCACTACTACACAGCAACAGAACGAACAATAAACACAGTGGCAAACCAAAACACTTTGAAAATTTCATTTGTTTCCTTTCCAATTTAACATTTCCCTCCTTTTCATTTATCTTTTCGGTTGTTATATTATAGCTTCATCCAGCGTAAAATAGCCCTTTTAATGATCATATCAAAGTTTATACACTATTTAGAAAGACATGAAACATAAAGAGGACTAATGCATGCCGGACAAAGATATCTCCATAAACATGATTATTAACAAAAATCGCTAATCAATAATTATATGTGTCCTGCTAATTTCCGAAAGGTTATATCTATCGAAGAAAATAATAGCGGGTAAAATACTGTCTTATAATATTAAATATTGTAAGATAGTATTTTAAGAAACAGGAACAGATAAGATCATGTTTCTATTTATACTTATCAACTTATTAATTTGCTAAAATCAATCCCCAGATCCTCCATAACTACCTGGATACCGGCTCTTGCACCGCCAAATACGCCGAATCCGGGATGCGTGCATGATCCAATCATATATATAAACTCCTTTACTTTGAGCCGATTATGAATATAATTCATTTAAATATGAGGTTTTATACGTTTAAAAAAAATCTATATTTTATTATTATATATTTATATCTTATCAAGGCCAGAATATGTCCTAAAAAAGTTTTATGCCTTACAAATCACTTGTTCAGTAAAAAGCAAGCTTCAGGCAATTGCGAAGATTGCAGGCTGCGCTCTCTTAAAATTACTGATTTTTTTAACACTTGGTAAAGGAGTTGTTCTTGATTATTCTATATTTACGAAAGGTTTAAGCATTGCACATCCAATGATGGATAGAAATCTGAAATATTTTTCTAATATAATTTGATATGAAATTAGATGAGCTGGGAAATAAGATTAATAGCTATATATTCCCACAAGCGTTGATATACCCATAAGCGTTGATGCCTTGAGGTGCTATTTATTACAAATGCTTTTCGGGCATATATACTCGATTTGGTCTCTTTTTTATTATATTTGCGAAGGTTTAGAGTATTTAAGGCAGGACATATAAACGTTTTGCTTTCAGGATGAAATACAAACTGCTGTCCTGTTTCATGTGACGTAAATTCAAAAGGATTGAAAAGCAGCATCGACAGGCTGTTACAGAATGCTGATTTTACCCATTTTTGAGTTTGTATCTTATTGATTTTATTGATTCTCAATTTTGAAAAATGTAGTTCTGTAACAACCTGTCGAAGTCTTAAAAACAATGAGAGAGGTTGAAATTAACAAATCTAAAGGATAATAATAATGCAATTAAACGAATATATCTCAGTATCTCCGGAGATGTTTGAGAAAATAGTAATTTCTCTTGTTGTTCTGATTGTTTTTAGCATAGGCAGAATCGTCTTGAATCTTGTTGTAAAAAGAAAATTTACGGATGCAAGGCGGGCATACCATTATCGCCGTTTTATCTTATACACATATACCGTACTATTGGTGCTGATTATAGGACGTATATGGGTAAAAGGAATAGATTCAATAACGACTTTTTTAGGTTTAGCAACAGCCGGTATCGCAATAGCTATGCATGATACCATTGCGAATCTTGCGGGATGGCTATTTATAATCTGGCGTAAACCTTTTTCCGTTGGAGATCGTATTGAAATTGGCGGTGTAGCTGGCGATGTGATTGATATCAGGATTTTTCAGTTCAGCCTGATTGAAATCGGGAACTGGGTAGATGCCGATCAAAGCACAGGCAGAATTATTCATATTCCAAACAGTAAAGCATTAAGAGAACCTTTGGCTAATTACCAAATTGGGTTTGAACATATCTGGAATGAAATTCCTGTACTTATAACTTTTGAAAGTAATTGGAAAAAGGCGAAGGAAATACTAAATAATATTGTCTTAGACAAAACCATGCACCTTTCCAAAGGCGCACAGGACCAGATACGAAACGCTGCAAAAAAGTATTTTATATTTTATGACAAGCTTACCCCTATAGTATACACATCAGTCAAAGACAGCGGTGTTTTACTGACTCTTCGTTATCTTGTTAAACCTCGTGAAAGAAGAATAACAGAGCAACAGATATGGGAAGCAATTCTGGATGCTTTCGGAAAAGATAAAGAAATTGATCTGGCATATCCTACTACCAGGTTTTATAGTGATAATAGTGAGTGCCAAAAAGGGATCAAGGGGTCAAGGATGCAAGGGTTCGAGTGAAAGGCTTAAAATATAATGAATAATCCTATCAGTTATGTTTTAACGTTTGTAAAATTAATAAACAACCACTTGAACCCTCGAATCCTGGTACCCTTTTTAATTTACTGTACGTGTGATAGATTAAAATGCGTCCGTTATAAAAAAGTATCAACTAAATGCATCCCTCACATTTCTTTCAATTGCCTGAAAAAACTCAGGGCTTAATGCATATGCTACTACCTCAAATTTCCATATGGTTTCGTCAGAGTTTTCCTTAAGATTAATTTGCGGCTCTTTTTTAATACTTGCACCTGATGAAAGCATAATAGCATTTTTTATCATGTTTTTTGCTTCTTCTATCGAAGCTTTCTTTTTTATTTCAATATCAAACCGGTGCAAAGTTGTCTTGTCCCGTGGCTGAATCTTATAATGGATAGCAGAACTTATTTTGCTGTAGGGAATTTTGGCAACAGCTCCGTCTTCACATGATAAAATTAAATTCAGATAATCGGCTTTAACAATTACACCCTCAATTTCATTTAGCATGATATGCTGGCCCGGCTGATAATTATCGCCCAGCTTGAGCACAAAACCTGCGATAAAGTCTTTTGCCATAAACCAGCCAAGCCAGATTACTATAACGGCAGTTACACTTATTACAGCCAAGAAATAATAATCACTGTCTTTTAATGTTATATGAAGACCCCAAAATCCGAAAACACTCCATATCAGTATTTCAGCAATCTGGAAAAATTGTTTTGTCCGGTTCTTTTGGATCTTGGGTATAATTGTTTTGTTTATAATTTTTAATGCAAAGGAAAGTAATATCCCAAGCATAATAACTATCAGTAATGATAATCCCGAAAACTCAATATTTAAGAACTCATTCATAAGAGATCCATTTCTTCTAAACAATTAGTAATTAAAGGTTGGATATAAGGACTAATTTGCATGACCCCCGGACGTATTTCCTTTATAATCCCGCTTCTCTTAAGGGCTTGAACCATGAGATCTGTTTTTTCTTCGTCACCGCCAAGAAGCTGTTTAAGCCGGATATCACTAAGATGTTTGTGCAGCATAAATTGCTGAAGAGTAATCAACCAGTCCATATTCAATTTTTTCAGAGCCTGATTGTTGGCAGCAATTGGAGTTCTGATATCTATGGTAAGCGGATTTACCTTCACAATATTACTGATCCAGTAATGTATGGCCTGACCTACGTTGCCATTTGAAATATCGAAATATTTATTAAATAATCCGGCAAGACGAAAATTTGAAATGGAATCTTCATTTAGCCTGCCCAGTTGAAATTTTAAGCCTGTGGAACGATGTCGAAGCAGTATCGCCTCCTGCAGCTCTTCAGAATCAAACGGCTGGCATTCAATCGCGCTGATAAAAGCATTTTCAATCGGTTTTAGCCTGTTAATAAATTTAAAACTGTGCCTCCCTGTATTTACTATAAAAAAGCATTTATCACCATATTTGTATATCAGATTCATCATTTCTTCTATTACGGCAAATCCTTTACTGCTGCGTTCCCACCAAAGTTCCATGTCATGAAAGATAATAGCACTGTTTTGTTCAAGATTATTGAACGCCTTTTCATAATCACCGTTTTGTTTCAGCATGTCTGTTAAGCGATTTTTAAATTCATTCGGATCTATACTTCCACCATCAGGTGGAAATACATTAAAGATTTTGTTGCGTTCAAAATACTTGCCAGTTATAGATCTGCAAAGAGTCGATTTGCCGGAGTGCCTGTCTCCTATAATAAGCAATGCTCCATTGTATCCCTGGCGATATAAATCGATAGCTTTTTTTGCACAATCCATTTCATATTTTCTATCAATTATAAATTCTTTGCCGATTATCTGGTTGCCCAAAAATAATTGTTTGTAATAAAAAGGCAGTATACGGTTTATTTCATTATCCGGTGTCAGCAATTTTACCATTGCAAGCAGGTGGCCTGTTTCGGTCTGATAAGTTGCGGAAACTCTGCTTATTTTTTTTGCAAACAAAATCCCTTCGCTTTTTTGGTAGATAAGCCTGACCACAAGATCTTTGCTCTGTGTTTTCAGCCATTCGGATATTTTTACTGCTTGTGTAAATATTTTGCGGCTTTCTCTTGTGCGGATAGTTTGCTTTAATTCTCCGGCAGTTTTTGATATTAGATAAGGACTCATTTTTTCAAATGTTGCGCCAAGCAGGCGTTTAAATTCTGCCTGGAGATTTTGCTGAAGTTTTTCAATATTGTTTTTTTCAGCGCTTATCCTGTCAAGGCCGCTTTTTACAATAACTGACAAATCGGGAACTTCCTTTTCATTGGAATCGGCATTGTTGGCATCAGATAAAAGCGAGAGATTATGATTTGTAAATCTGACTACATCCTGAGCTATATCGTTTGTTTTTTTAAGACTGCCGGAAAGCTCGGATATATGTTGCCGAAGCGGATCAATAAGTTCCGTTTCGATCAGGAAACCTGCATAGCGAAGTAAATTGATATTTAACATTAAGACATCACAGAACTGTTCCTGCTCAATTTTTTCACATGATTCTTCCGTCATTAGTTCAATGGTATCAGGCAATTCTTCTTCCGCTGCTTGTATATCTTTAAGCAGTTCATTAAATAAGGATTCCGGATTAATTATTCCCTGTAAAAAAACTGGCCAGTTTATATCCTCTTTTTCTTCTGAATTAATCGATTTCAAGTCTGTCTCTAATTTATATAGCCTGCTTGAAAAATTATTTCCTATACTTAATTTTATTCCATTGATGAATCGATCAAGAATAGTATTTATGCGGTTTTGAAAATTTTTAATGGTTAAATCTTCAATCAATGAATTCACGATTAATCTTTGATGATTAAACCATGTATCGGGAATTTCCTGCAATTGTATATCAGATAACCGTATTTTATTAAGTTGTTTATTTTTCTTTTTTATGATGCGGTTTACATTAGCACTTTCCAGATCAATAGACATCATCTGCATAATCTGATAAAGGTTTTGTCGCAGCTCATCCGATGAGTTCCGGTAGTCTTTCTGACAATTATCGAGAACCGATTGTAATTTCACTTTTATTTTTGTTATTTCCTGATCAAATATTGTTTCATCTATACTATCTTTTTCAAGTTCCAGCCCAATATTAATAAGACTGTCTGATACGAAAATAAATAATTTTTGTAAATCCGATATCAGGTTGTAGTTTTGCAATCCAAAAGCCTGTAGATGCTTATAAACTACATCCTGTTCAATTTGTTTTATTAAGGTATTAGCAAATAACCGCATCCGGATTTTACGCCGGATTGCCATATCCCCACTTTTTATCTTAATTTTTTCCCAAATTGAAGTCCTGTTTGCAATTTCATGAGTTTGGGCAGACTCAATAAATATATTTAATTCGGATGGGCTATCGTTATGTATTTTTTGTAATTCCACAAGGAGCGCCTGAAGGCCTGCTGACAAACTATCTTTTTGCTCTAACAGTGTAGTATCCTGAAAACTCTGAACAATCCGGTTTGAGTTAAAGAGATAGTTACTGAATGTATGCGACAAAGCTTTTTTGATAGATAGCACTTCAAAATGACTTTTATCGGGAAAAGCTTCTTTAAGTTCATTGATGTTTCTTTCAATCAGCTTTTCGATTTCTTTTAACAATAAAAGGTTTTCAGCATGGATGATTTTTACTGAACCCTGTTGATATCTGGCAAATGCTTCTTCTGTTTTTGTATTAATATCAGCCATACTGTCTGCAAGCACTTTATTCTTAGGCAAAACAAGCGATGGCGGAATATAATCATAACCAATATTATTGTCTGGCATAATTCTGGTTTGTTTAATTTCCTTCGCCCTTTCAAGCCCGGTATGAATAGGTTTAAAAAAGGAAGATGCTTGAATTAATAAGACTGTGCCCAATGTTTTAAGGATATTATCCGTATCCGATATGTACTGGGCAACGTTTTCCTTTTCTACATCTGTTAATCCTAGTATTACAAGATCCGAATCCTGAGACTCTTGGGCAATAATTTCATTAACGGAACTTCGATCGATGTTGTTGTTGATTATTTTTATACCGGCTTCAATTCTGTATTCTTCAATTACATTATTTATGTTTCTGTATATTATATCGTTTAATGTAGAATCTTCATTTATAATAAAAATTCTGGCATTTGTGTCTTCCCATTCTTCGGTCATTTTCAAAAACTTTATCAATGTCAGCCCTAAAGACACCGAATTGCTGCCGCCGCCCCACCATAGATCTATTGTTTTATGAGAACCAAACCCTTTTTCAAAATGGTAGTCGAGCAGAAAAATATTATAATCAAGATTTTTGAAACTTTTTATCACCTGGGCAAATTTTTCGGGTTGCTTACTAGTTCGCGCCCAGCCGAGCATAACCGAATTAGGCTCGATACCGGAAAAGCCATATACTTTAGTTATGGTTTCCATTCCTTCATAAATATCGTTTACTTCCATATGCCTTGTAAAGATACCGGAAAATTCGAAATCATTTTCATTAAGCGTTTGCTGAACTTTGGGGATAATATGACTGACATTCTTGTTTTCGACCAAATTAAAATTAGAAATAATTCCGCGCTTATGTACAAGCCAGCGGCCAAATTCCAGCAAATGGGGGCGAGCTACTGTCCCACCGCTGAAAAGAACAATATTAGGGCGCCAGTTTCTCTGTTGTTTAACAGTACGATCAAGATGGTTTAGTCCGTATCTTAATATGGAAGACCAGACACCTTCCCATGTATCGCCTGAATCCAGTGTCAGTTCTTTTTTCTTAAGAAAAAGAAATATGGAACTCATAATAATAACCGCACCTATCAGAGCTATAAAATCCAGTTCAAGCATTAAGATAAAACATACTACTGCTCCGATAATGCTTACCCAGGCCGGGATTTTAAAGGAAGGCAGAAAATCCGTACTTGCCCATTTTTCTATGGCACAGCTTAAATTTAAAAAGCCGTATGTGGTGATAAAAAACATTGACACTACTCTTGCTATCAGATTCAACTCCCCTATAAGAATGCCTGCTTCCGCTATTATAAAAGACAGTATAAGGGCATTTCGCGGTTCATTTGTCTTACCGTAGCCTTTGGCAAAAATACGGGGTGTAATTCCGTCTGATGATGTTGCCTGTAGAATACGGGGCGCTCCTAATATACTGCCTATAGCAGAAGATAATGTTGCTCCCCAAATGCCGGCTACAAGCAGAGGTGAATAAAATGATAATTCAAGTAAAATATTCGGATTGTTCACCAACTGGTCGGAATTAATCCGGAAAGAAAAAAATGCTGCAAGACCAATATAAACAAGCAAACCTAAGGCAATGGCGCTTATTGTTCCAATGGGAATAGATTTTTTTGGATCTTTAAGGTCTCCTGACATTGATACCCCAGCCTCAAAGCCTGTTACAGCCGGGAAATAAATAGCAAACAGCATGATAAGTGGAACAGAAGTTGTCACTGGATTAATAAGAGGTTTTGCCGGTGCAAAATCGCCTTTTCCGAAAAGAATGGTAAGAAGGGACAAGACAATCGTAGTCATAATAATATATTGCGTTTTTATTGCCAGAGAAGTACTGATCATAACCAAAGTGCCTACAAGGATAATAGCTATAGTTCCGGTAAACCGGATTGTATCTTTTGTAATCGGCAGACCCCAAAACCCTAAAAAACTTTCGGAAAAGCCTATTAAATACAAACTAATGCTTAATGACATTCCAAAAAAAAGTGCAATACCAAGCGTTCCGCCGATAGAGAGACCTATACTTCGGGAAATTATATAGTAGGTTCCGCCGGCCTTTACTTTTTTATCGGTTGCTATGGATGAAACACTGAGACCTGTGCATATGGAAACAATATGTGCCACCAGTATAATGCCAAGCGTAAGAACAAATCCGGCCTGTCCTACAATCCAGGGCAGGCGCATATACATTATAACGCCAAGAATAGTTAAGATTGAAGGCGTGAATACTCCACCGAAAGTTCCGAGTTTTTTATCCTGTGCCATATTTTACTTACTCATTTCTGATAATTTTTTGGTTAATTATATGGGTAACATAACATACTTTAATAAATTTCACTATCATGCCAAACAACTCTTAGATATTATTGATCTTAGTCTATTCGGTTATTTCCTGTATCTGATAATTAACCATACAGCTAAGCTCATAACAAGCAAAGCAAATACATTCAACGTATATGTAAACAACATATTTCCTGAAAAATAAGGCCAGACCCGTTCTATGGCATATTTTTCTATCTTGTCTTCAATATCAACTGATGCATTCACAGGAAGAATCCACTCAGACTCCTCATCCTTGTCAATAGTGATTACAATGGCATGATTAAATTGCTTATGTTTATCCTCATGCAGATGTGCTCCACCGCCACCGGTTATGATATAATTTGTTTGCCCGGTATTTATTCGCGCATAGCCGTGGTAGTCACCCGCCAATACATAATCAATTCTCTTTTTTTTAAAAAGTGAGATCAATTCATCACTTTTATCAAACATTTTAGAAGAAAAGACGCTGCTGACCGGAGGAGGGATATGCATAAAAACAAATCGTTTCTTAAATTTTAAAATATGTTCTTCCGGCATTTTATTAAGAAAATCTATACTTTCCTGACTGGGATAGGTTTCTCCAAGAATGCGAAGAAAAATAAAAAGACAGTGCTGGTATTCAAAGCTAAAAATACTGGGCCCGTAGTCATGCTCAAAACGCATAATCGGAAAGCTTTTCTCATTAACATCGTGATTTCCCGGCACGTAAAAAACGGGAAAAGGCATAGAAAATTCCTCCGCACATTCCGCCCGGAAATACCGGTGATCATCTTCTGTTGCATTGTCAGCACAGTCACCCAGTAAAACTGCAAAATCTATTGGAAGAACCCGCAGCTTTTCCGCCAGTCGTTCAAAGGTACCAACACTTCTTGTATCTCCTATCACCGCAAATGAAAAAGACTTTTTGTCAGGTTGGTTTTCCAAACTCTCCCGATTTTTAATAAAATTGCCGAAGTTGGAAGGAAGTGGTGCATCTGAACCTTGCCGGGCAGATATGACATAGAGTTCAAAAGCAAAAAATCCTGCAATTATAAAAAAAGTTACCATTGCAACAATACTTAAAGCGCCTAATCTTTTTCGTGTTTGTTTTTTATTTTTCATGTTTTTAATTATGCCTCGTATCGATTATATATCCATTTCACAATTATCATCTATTATAAAAACAAACATTATGAAGATTCAATGAATATACTTTTTATATAAATAACAGGCTCTCTCCAAAGCTTAGCATTTACAGTTTATCATTATGGCATTTCAGGCATCCTGTAAATTTAGGATGAGGACTTGCCGGAGCTTCATTGGCATTATCTGGATGATGGCAGGACAAACATTGGCTGTCGCCAATGACACCCTCGTGTATATCAGGAAAATTTTGAATGGATTTTCCATGTATTCCCATATATGCACATCCCGTAATAGCAAGAATAAGTATGAGACATATTTTTTTCATTATGTTGATCCTTTAAAAATATAATTATACGCCGCTGCAAATCAGCTTTTTCAATAACTTAACTCACCGTCTTTTAGTTCAAAAACCAGATCGGCCATTGATAATAATTCAGGATCATGTGTTGAAAATACTACCGTGCTTTTCTGCATACGGCTAAGATCCCGTATCAGAGATAAAACTGATTTTCCTGTGGCAGTATCAAGACTTGCAGTAGGTTCATCTGCAAAAAGCATTTCAGGTTTATGGGAAAGTGCTCTTGCTACAGCAACCCTTAAGGTCTCTCCGCCGGAAAGCTCGGAAGGCAAAGCATTTTGCGCATCTTTCATCCCTATAATAGATAATAGTTCCGAAACTCTTAATTTAATCCTGGCAGATGTTTCATTATTTAAATGAAGTGGAAAAGAGATGTTTTCAGATACGGTTAGATAAGAAAGAAGATTTCCCTGCTGAAAAACAAATCCGGTTTTTGTTCGTAATAATTTTGACAACTGCTTAGCAGTTAGTGCTTTTAAATCAATGCCGGAACATACAACTTTACCGCTGTCAGGGCTTTCCAGACCGCAACAACAATTTAAAAGAGTGGTTTTACCTGATCCTGATTTTCCCTTTAATGCGATAATCTCACCTTTTTCAACATGAAAGCTGATATCTTTTAACACATTAACCTGCCTTCTTCCTGTATCAAATGCTTTCATAAATTAATTTTCCTTCAAAGCTTCTACAACATTCATTCTCGATGCTCTGAATGCCGGAAGTATTCCACCGACAAATCCCATTATAATAGAAAATAAAAGCGACTTATATATAATTTCAAATGTAATCGTAAAATTAAATGAAAGTTCTGAAAATGTCTGAAAATTAGTTGTTGAAACAGTTATAAACTGCATAAAAGAACCTAAAATAAGTCCTACAATTCCGCCTATCAAACCAAGAAGTAAAGACTCCATGAGAAAAGCCAGAAGAATAGTTCCCCGGTTAAATCCAAGAGCACGAAGGGTTCCTATTTCACCGGTTCGGTTTGCAACAGCCGAATACATTGTTATCATTGCTCCTACTATCGCACCGATTGAAAACACGAGAGTAAGTGTTTCTCCTAAAACCCTTAAAAATTGGGCCATCATTTCCGATTGTTCTTTATAATACTGGGTTTCGCGTTTTGCTTCAACTGTGAGTCTTGGATCATTTTCAATATTATTTTTAAATGTCGCAAATTCGGAAGATTTTCTTAATCTAAAGAGAACCGATGAATAAACTGGCCTTCTGAAAGCCGGCATAAACTGCTCAACATCTCCCCATATTTCCGAACTATAACCCGTATTGCCCGCATCAAATATACCTACCACTCTCCATGACCGCATGCCAAAAGAAAGAGGTTGCCCAATCCCGATATCTTTAAAACCCTTTACTATACTCGTTCCAACAGCTATTTCCGAAGTGCCGGGTCTTGGCATACGGCCTGAGATAAGTTTTACCTGTGGCCGCAAAATTAAAGAATTTTCCGAAATTCCTCTTATAGTAACATTCGCCGCGGTATTGGACTCTTTCTTCTCAAGGGTAATAAGAACAACCAGTTCTTTTGCAAGAAGAGCACGTCCTTTATTTCCTATCGCAATTTGAGGGCTGGTTTCAACAATTGAAGCCTGCTGTCTTTCTATTCCGCTTTGCACTTCGGAAACAGCGGATCTGCGGATAACTACAACATTGTCATATGTTCCCGTATCAACGAGTGTTTTTTCCAAACCTTCGGCAAGCATTACTATCGAAGCAAAAACAAAAACAACAAGAGACATCCCGGCAGCCGTAAGAAATGTGGTAAGTTTTCTTGCCAGCAAGTTTCTAAAACTATAAAAAAACAAAAGCCCCATTATTTTTTTATCCTATTCTTCCTAACCCGCTTGCAATGGGAACAGTTACCGCCTGTTTGATCGGAAAAACCGCAGCTACAATTCCCACAATAATACTTGCAATAATATCAAGATAAATAGTTTCTTTTGAAATATTGAAAATAGGAAAAAAATCTCCCACAGCACCTACAAAGGCATCAGCCGCAGGAAATGTCACGATAATGCCCATAAGACCTCCAAGAGATGTTATAAGCAATGATTCTCCTAAAATAAGCCCTGTGATATAAAAACCCCCGAAGCCAAGAGTTTTCAAAACCGCATATTCATTCATGCGTTCACGCACGGACATAGCCATAGTATTTGCGACAACAACCATTATAATTACGATAACAACCATGGTAACAAGCTCTATTACAGTAAGAATTGTCTGGGTAAGAGACACAAAACTCATCTGAAAGGCCTTTTCCGTTTCCGTCAGTGTTTCAGCATAGGAATTTTTAAACATTTTATCTATCGCCCGCGCGGTTGTTGCTGCTATATCAGGAGATCTTACTCCTATCATATAAAAGCCAACCTGGTCAGCTCTTCGTGGCACAAATTTTTTAACGGTTTCATTCAAATATTCCCAGTGAAAGAAAAACTGGCTTTCATCTATATTTTTATGGCTTCCCTTATATATGGCCTTTACAACAAATTCCCAGTTTCCCGGATAAATTGTTCCTTTTAATACTACGGTATCTCCAAGTTTCCAGCCGAATCTTTTGGCAAGTTTTTCACCAACAACACAACCTTTTCTTTCTCGCAAATATGAGCTTTTCTGGTCTGGAGGTATCACAAATTCGGGGTAAAGATCTAAATAGTTCTTTGATTCAACAGTGAAGTTTGCGAAAAAATTCTTTTCATTTATATAATAAGCTCCAAACCAGCTTCCGGCAGCTACTAGTTTTACTCCATCCACATTACGTATTTTCTCTTTGTAGGAAATAGGCAGAGGGAAAATTAAAGAAATAGAATTACGGGTTACAAGACGGGTAGCCGAAGATGCATCAACTCCTGCATACCAGGCGCTGATAACAGTTCTTAGCAAACCGAAGGCAAGAATCGCAACACAAATGCCGCAGATTGTAAGAAAGGTTCTGAGTTTGTGTCTAAACGCATTCCTGAAAAGAAGTTTGAGGAGCATCTGCAAGAATACCTTTATCAAGATACATTATGCTGCCGGCTTTTTTCGCAGCTCTTGGATCATGTGTTACCATTACAATAGTCTTTCCAATTGAATTGCTCAAATTTTCCATAAGATTGAGTACCTCCTGGGCAGACACTCTATCCAGATCACCGGTTGGTTCATCTGCTACAAGAATAGCCGGATCGGTAACAACCGCTCTTGCTATAGCAACCCGCTGCTGCTGTCCACCTGATAACTGACCCGGATAATGATCCATCCTGTCTTCAAGCCCAACCAGCTTTAAAGCCGTATGTACATGCTCTTTTCTCTCTTTTTTGGAAAGTCTGGTTAGAATCAGAGGCAACTCAACATTTTCAAAAGCAGTCAGCACCGGAATAAGATTGTAAAACTGGAAAATAAAACCTACATTATCGGCTCTCCACTTTGCAAGTTCGGTTTCTGCCAGCAATGAAATATCGATGCCCTGTATTATAATGCTTCCGCTGTCCGGCTTATCCAGTCCTGCTATCAGATTTAAAAGAGTACTTTTACCGGAACCTGAAGGTCCCATTAAAGCAAGAAAATCATTCTCATTAATATCAAGAGTTAAATTTTCTAAAACCATTATCGACTGATTACCGCGCCGATATGATTTTGTAAGATTTTTAATTTCTATAATAGGCGCCAACTGTTAAATCTACTCCTCAAGGACTTTAACTTTTGTGTCTGCCCTTACTTTGTCAAGCGGTTCGGTTATTAAAAATTCTCCGATCTTAAGACCTTCTAATACTTCCACCATGTTTTCGAGTTTCTTTCCGGTTCTGATTTCTTTTTTAACCGCTTTTTTGTTTACCACAGTAAATACAAACGAATTGCCTTTATCTTTTATTACAGTATTTGCCGGAATAGCCATAATGGCATTTTGTTCATCCGGTAAGATTTCACGAGATAGAAAGGCCACTTTTGCACTCATTTCAGGAAGTACTCTTGTGTCTTTATCGGAAAATGCCACCTTGACCATAACAGAAGCCTTTGTTCTGTCTGCTGTCGGAACAACCATGTGAACCTTGCCCATAAAACGTTCATCCTGTATGGCATCAAGCCTAATTTCACAGGGCTGACCATTTTTAACAGTGTTAATATTGGTTTCCGAAACATCTACTTCAACCTGAAGAGAATCCATATCCGCAATATTAACAACAGCCGCCTTTGCATCCGCTGCAGCACCAATTGGAGTTACAATATCACCAAGATCTGCGTTTTTTGTAAGAACCACCGCATCAAACGGCGCACGCATATTGGCGTATTCAAGCGCAACTTCGGCTTCTCTTAATGCCGCCTCACTTGCCTTTATCGCAGCCTTTTGAGCTGATACAGCGGCCTTCGCTCTTTTAAATCTTGCATTTGCAATATCATACTCGGCTTTTGATACACCATTGATATCTGCCAGCTTTGATATACGACCATAATGTAAAGAAGCATCATCAAGTTCCGCCATTGTCTGCTCAAGCAAAGCCTTGGAAGCATTTACATTGGCAATAGCTCTGTTTTTTGCAGCTATAGTATCATCATTTTCAAGCCGTGCTACTATTTCTCCTTTTTTAACCTTATCACCTTCTTCAACACCCAAATATACAAGGCGTCCGGTAATTTTAGAAGAAATAGCCGCTTTTCTTTGGGCTACAACATACCCGCTTGCATTTAAAAGAGTATAGGTCTGGGACGGATATATGTTCATTACTTTAAGACCACGGACTGAAAGAGCCGGAGTTAAATACCCATTTTTATAAAGAACCGCGATTGCAAATAATATCAATATTGCTATCAGCAAAATATAATATTTTTTCTTTTTCCCGGACCCTGAAATTCTTTCGTCTTTTTCTATACGAAGTTTGGAAATATCTCCATCAGGCATTGATGTATCCTCTTAAGTTGTAATTGTTTTTTTAACCTCTCGGATGATATTTGCTGTGTATTTTCCTTAAATGATCCCGTACTACATGAGTATATATCTGAGTTGTCGAAATATCAACATGCCCCAGCATTAACTGAACCGACCTTAAATCAGCGCCGCCTTCTAAAAGATGGGTTGCGAAAGAATGCCTTATACTATGGGGCGTTATTGTTTTTGTTACTTTTGCAAGAATTGAATATCGCTTGATTATTTTCCAGAAGCCCTGACGGGTCAAAGGTTTTCCGCCTCTACCTACAAATAAAAAGTGACTCGCACTGTTTTTTAAAAGTTGCGGTCTTGCAGTATTAATATATTCACTTACTTTATCTTTTGCATAAATCCCAATAGGAACGATTCTTTCTTTTGAACCTTTACCAAACACTCTAACAAAGCATGCATCCATATTTACATCAAAAAGCTTAAGACTTATAAGTTCCGAAACCCTGAGGCCTGCGGCATACAAAAGCTCAATCATGGCGCAATCTCTTAATCCTGCCGGTTTACTGACATCAGGAACAGATAAAAGACATTTAATCTCATCCTGGGTCAAAACATTCGGAAGATAGAAGCCACTTTTGGGAAGATCAATAACACTAGTAGGATCACTGGATATGTACTTTTCCCGTACAAGAAATTTATAAAACCCCCTTAGGGTCACAAGATGTCTTGCCCTTGATCTTGCCTTAAGTCCTTCATCTCTTAATGCGATAATATGCTTAAGAATTGTCGGCGTGTCAGCCTCCGATATATCTCTGATACCCTGTTTGCCTAAAAAAGTAATATACACCGCTATATCACTTCCATAAGATTCAATAGTTTTCTTTGAAAGCCCTTTTTCGACAACAAGGTAATTAAGATATTGATCAACAAGGGAATCTATAGAAGGCATCCGCATTAACCTTATTTGTAAGAAATTATTTCCTCTAGTTTGTTTAGCACCTCTGCTCCTTTGTCTCTTACAACTACCATATTTTCAAGTCTTATACCACCCCAGCCGGTAATATATATTCCGGGTTCGACAGTAAACACCATCTGAGGCTCAATAACAGTGCTACTCAAAGATCCGACTCGTGGGCTCTCATGCACCGAAAGACCTGTGCCATGGCCAAGGCCATGTGTAAATTTTCCGCTAAATTCTGTGCCGTCAATATGGCTTCGGGCGATTTTGTCAACAGATTTTGAATCTGCACCTGGAGCTATTGCATTCACTGCAAGAAGCTGGGCATCAAGCACGGTTTTATACGCCTTTATAAAATAGTCATCCGGCTTTCCGATAACAATAGTTCTTGAAATATCGGAAAAATAACCTTCAAGTTCTGCACCCCAGTCAAAAAGAATAGGTTCATTTTCCTTAAATGCCCTATCTGAAGGAATTGCATGAGGAAGTGCGCTGTTTGGCCCTGATGCAACAATAGTTGGAAATGACAAGCCATCCGCTCCGGCCTCATGCATGGCTTTTTCAATAAGCCAGGCAGCCTCTTTTTCCGTAACCCCGGGCCTGATTGAATCCTGAATCCTGACAAAAGCCGTTTCTGCTATCAGCAGAGCTTTTTGTATCAGCTCAATCTCTTTTTCATCTTTTATTTCACGCAAAGTCTCAACAATATTTTCGGTTTCCACCAGTTTGACTTCAAGACCACTTGATTTTATCTCTTCGGATATTTTTCTGTAATCAAGATATGACAGCCTGACACTTTCAAATCCAAGCCTTTTCGTACCAAGTTTTTTCAGAATCGCAGGTATTTGTTTGGCCAGCCCTTCTTTATAGCAAACAATTTCATAAAGATTTCCCGCTTCCCTGATAGCCTGCTCTTCATAACGGGAATCGGTGGCAAGAATAAGACCCGCCTTTGAAATAAACAAAACTCCGGAAGATTCATCAAACTGGGAGTCATGGCCTTGAAATCCGCTTAAATACCTGCGGTTTTCACCTACCATTACCATGAGGGTATCGAGGTTTTTTTCGGATATGATTTCTTTTATTCGAAGGATTCTGTTTAAAATAATGCTTTTCAACTAACTCTCCTTTTTATATAATCACACTTTCATAAAATTGACTCCGGGCAAATCAATCTGACCGTTGGAAAATATGTTCGGTATCGATTTATATCCCGTGTAATCAGATCCAGGGAAAGCACAGCTGCCTGTGCACCTATATAAAAATCCGGTAAAGGTGATTTCTTGAATCCTTTCACCGCCCTGTATTTGAGATAAGCTTTACCCGCAAGAAATAAAGCTTCTTTCGGAATTTCCAACATCTGAAATCCGCCTTTATGGAGAGCAGACTCCAATTCCTCTATCTTTTCAAAACCGACTGATACTTCAGCATAGACTATCGAATTAATATAAAAAGCTGAGTGAGCACTATAATTTGCCAATGTAGATTCAGACCAATCAGCCCAATCGGGATCATCAAGAAAAATATCTAAAATCACATTTGAATCAACAAGAAGGCCCTTCATCTATCTGCTCTCGTTAAAGCCATAATTTCGTCAGTCGTCATTTTAACAGTTGCAACGCCACGTAATTTTGTAAATTTTCGGGTTACTGTTTCTCCCCCTTTTCGTTTCACTAAAAAAATGCGGCCATCTCCCTCGACAAAATCTACTTCTGTTGCCGGGGTTATTCCCAATTTTTCGCGAATGTGCTGGGGAATTGTAACTTGACCTTTTGTAGTTACTCTCATAATTCAACCTCCAAAGATAGGTATTACTGGTAATAGTATTACATTGCATAGGCAAAGTCAATTTCAAATACAACATCGAAATCTCAAATCCTGCAGTTTGATCAATTTGTATGCATCTTTCAAATATATACTTGCTAAGCTGTTTATTTTAATATCAAATAAATTGCACACAACTTGTATGGGATTTTTGGCTAAAATATGATAAAAAGCTAAACATCATATTACAGTGCAATAAAAACACAGCCGGAGCATTTAAGCTTGCAACAAATGAAACAAACAAATTTAATAATTAACAAAACCGAATTCAGGGTTAAAAAAGCAATGCGGGTGGACAGACCGGTTCTTTACCGCGAAATATCAAAACTGAAAAACGCTGTTTCCAAAAACTTTGCAGGGCAAAAAATTGAAAAGCTGCTTTCTGATATCACCAAAAAGCTTGATGCTTCCATTCATGAACAAGTATTAAGAAGAAACAATATCCCAAAATTTGATTTTGATTCCGATCTTCCCATAACAGCCAAAAAAGATGAAATCATAGATTCTATTGTTAAAAACCAGGTTGTTATTATTTCGGGTGAAACCGGATCAGGCAAAACCACACAATTACCGAAATTCTGTCTTGCCGCAGGACGGGGGATTTTTGGTAAAATTGGCTGTACTCAGCCGAGAAGAATTGCCGCTATTACCGTTTGTGCACGTATTGCACAGGAACTCGGAGAGGAAACCGGAAAGTCCGTCGGCTACAAAATCCGTTTTGACGATAAAACACATAAAGACTCATACATAAAAATAATGACCGACGGCATTTTGCTGGCGGAAGCCAATAATGATCCGTATCTTAATGAATATGACACCATAATTGTTGACGAAGCACATGAAAGAAGTCTTAACATTGACTTTATACTTGGAGTGCTGAAAACTCTTTTAATAAAAAGAAAAGACTTAAAACTGATTATAACTTCTGCAACAATTGATACCGATAAATTTTCAAAAGCTTTTGATAATGCACCTGTAATTGAAGTTTCAGGCAGAATGTTTCCTGTTGATGTACGCTATCTTCCTGTAGATTTTGAACCTGAAAAAGATGAAGACAAAAGCTATGCAGATCTTGCAATAGAAGCTGTTGATAAAATAGTAAAAGAAAATCCATACGGCGATATACTTATTTTTATGCCCACAGAACTGGATATCCGGGAAGCAACCGAAATCCTTGAAGGAAGAAAATACAGATCCGTTGAGATAATACCCCTTTTTGCAAGGCTTCCGGCTTCAGAGCAAAAAAAGGTTTTTTTGCCTCTATCTGCAAGAAAGATTATCATATCAACCAATATCGCTGAAACATCTATTACTATCCCTGGCATAAAATATGTGATAGATACAGGTCTTGCACGTATTCCGCATTATACCCCAAGATCTCGCTCAACCGCTATGCCAGTAGTTTCCGTTTCAAAAAGCAGCGCAGACCAGCGAAAAGGCAGGTGCGGAAGAGTAGAAAACGGCATCTGTGTGCGTCTTTATTCTAAAGAAAATTATGAAGCCCGCTCTCTTTATACGCTGCCCGAAATTTTAAGGTCAAATCTTGCCGAAGTTGTATTGAGAATGATTGCTTTAAAACTGGGTGAAGTATCTTCCTTTCCTTTTATAGACAGGCCTTCGCCAAAAAGCATCAAGGATGGATATGACATTCTTCTGGAACTGGGAGCGATAAAACAGGAGCCTGGCAATAAAGCGCTTTATTGCCTAACTCCAACCGGCAAACTTATGGCAGCCCTTCCGGTTGACCCCAGGCTTTCCAGAATGCTTATTGAAGCACCGAACAGAGGATGTCTTGAAGAAATGACAGTGATCGCCTCAGCCATAAGCTCTCAGGACCCAAGGCAAAGACCTGCCGATAAAACAGAGGAAGCAGACAGAGCGCACAAGATTTTCTCAGACCCGCTTTCAGACTTTATAACTCTTCTTAACATATGGAATAAATATAACGAAGCATCTGGTACTACTTCCGGAGCAAGAAAATTCTGCAAAGCAAACTTTCTATCTTTTAAAAGGATGAAAGAGTGGCGCGACATATATACACAGATAACAAATATACTTATTGAAACCGGTATGAAAAGCCGGAAAACAGAAAGTGTGAAAGCTTTAAGCGGTGCAAATAAATCAGACAGCAAATTCAGCCCGCTTTATACTGCCATCCACAAATCGATACTAAGCGGTTTTTTATCAAATATTGCCGTAAAAAAAGAAAAGAATAGTTTTAGTGCAACAAGAGATAAATCCGTTATGATATTTCCCGGCTCAGGATTATTCAAAAACCCGCCCACTTGGATAGTATCTGCCGAAATGGTTGAAACATCGCGATTTTTTGCAAGAACTGCTGCAACCATAGAAAGCGCCTGGATAGAAGAAATCGGAAAAGAGCAGTGCAAATACTCCTATTATGGAGCACACTGGGATAGAAAACGCGGAGAAGTTGTGGCCATTGAAAAAGCAAGTTTATACGGACTTGCAATCGTTGCCGGACGATCCGTATCTTACGGAAAAATAAATCCGGAAGAAGCATCGGATATTTTTATAAGATGCGCCCTTGTTGAAGAAGATATCGACACCTTTTTGCCTTTCATGGAACATAATAAAAAAGTAAAAGAAGAAGTTCTGGATATGGAAAACAGGTTAAGAAAAAGAGATGTTTTCGCAGGCAATGAAACCATATTTGAATTTTACAAAAAACAGCTTCCTGGAATCTGTGAGATTCGCACACTTTCCAGGCACATAAAAAGCTTTGGTAACGATAAACATCTTCGGATGAAAAAAGAAGATTTATTGCGTTATTTGCCGGATGAAGAGAATCTGTCTCTTTATCCGGATAGTATAAACTTAGGCAAAAAACCCTTTATATGTCTTTATAATTTTGATCCGGGCAAAACGGATGACGGCATAACCGTCAAGATTCCGGTTTCATCATCATCATCCGTTTTACCGGAAAAAGCAGACTGGCTTGTACCCGGACTATTGCAGGAAAAGATAACTGCGCTTATAAAAGGACTTCCAAAAGAATACAGAAAAAAATTACTCCCTCTTTCTAAAATAGTTGATACCATCATAGAAAAAATGCCAAGGGGAAAAGCTGCGCTTGCAACCGAGCTTTCAAACTTTATTTTCCGTAATTTCGAAGTCGATATTCCTGCAAGCGCATGGTCATACGATTCTTTGCCTGAGCATCTTAAAATGCGCTTTTCAATAATTGATGCCAAGGGAAAAGAGATCTTTGCCGGAAAAGATAAAAATATTTTATTAAAAGATTATTCAAAGCCGCTTGATAACAGAATGCTTGCATCAGTTAAAAGAAAGTATGAAAAGACAGGTATTTTAAAATGGGATTTTGGAGACATTGCAAAGCAGCTTGTAATAAAGGAAGATGAAAACACCAGCAGGATTTATTTTCCGGCTCTTGATATAGATGAAGGTTGCGTTAATCTTAGAATTTATGAATCTGAAAAAACGGCTCAGTTATCACATAAACAAGGAACTATCGCTCTTTTTTTAATAACTTTTGACAAAGATATAAAGCATGTAAAAAAACAGATCTCTATTCCTTCTGAACTTCATAAATATACAGTTTTTTTCGGGGGAGTAAAAAGTTTTGATAAAATGCTTTTTAATGGCATAATAAATGATCTTTTTGATAAAGAAATACGAACCGGAGATATTTTCAACACCCATTCACAGTATGTTCTTAAGAATATATTTTCTTATGGCCAGGAAAAAATTAAACAAATTTCTCCGGTAATAGAAGCATTTCATGAGACCAGATCAATTTTACAGGATCTATGCAAAAGATGTCGTCTTAATAATAACAAGGAAGCTTTTTTAATGATAGACAGACTTGAAAATGAAGTTGTCCGGCTGGTGCCGAATAATTTCATCCAATTATATGAGCCAGAGCGGCTTTTGCATCTTTCCAGGTATCTTAAAGCCACATCAATAAGGGCACAAAGAGCTATGATTGATCCTGAAAAAGACATTATAAAGTCAAATGAACTTGAAACACATACACTTTCTCTTGATAAACTTCTTAAAAACATCTCCCCTTTTATATCGGAGGAAAAGAGAAAAGCCATGGAAGAATACTTCTGGCTGATTGAAGAATATAAGGTATCTCTTTTTGCCCAGGAGTTAAAAACACCAATCCCGATCTCTTCTAAAAGACTGGATAAAAAGCTTAAAGAAATCGAGCGCCTAATATAATATAATGATATGATAAATGACATAACAGATAAAAAAATCTCTATTATCGTAATCTGCGGCCCAACAGGCATAGGTAAAACAGCAGCAGGCATCAAAACAGCAGAAATTTTCGGCGGCGAAATCATAAGCGCCGATTCAATGCAGGTTTATAGATATTTAGATATTGGAACAGCAAAACCAACAAAAGATGAAACCCTGCGTGTGTTTCACCATATGATAGATATCATAGATCCTGATGAAGATTTCAGTGCTGCAAAATTCGCCTCAATGGGAATCGAAATAATAAACAGCCTCGAAGAAGAAAACAAGGTTCCGTTTATAGTTGGTGGAACCGGGCTTTACATAAAAGCTCTGGTTCACGGTCTTTTTGACATCAAACCTGCGGCAGACAGCGATTTTAAGATTCATCTTAAAAAACAGGCCAAAGAAAACGGAACTCAATTTTTATATAATCAACTTAAAAAACTTGATCCTAAAGCAGCAGATAAAATTCACCCGAATGATACATTCAGGATAATAAGGGCACTGGAAGTTTTTGAGTCAACAGGTATAAGTATTTTAGAACATCAAAAAAAGCATGGCTTTTCTGAAAATCGGTTTAATGTTTTAAAGATCGGGCTTAATATGGAAAGAGAAGCTCTTTACAGGCGAATAGAAAAAAGAGTGGACTTAATGATTGAGGCCGGTTTTGAAGATGAAGTAAGACGGCTTCTTGATATGAATTATTCGGCAGATCTTAAATCAATGCAATCTATAGGATACCGGCATATGATAGATTATATTTCAGGAAGCATTACTTTAGATGAAGCAATACGCACGCTGAAGCAAGACACCAGAAGATTTGCAAAACGCCAGCTGACTTGGTTTAACGCCGATCCTGACATTATATGGATGAAACCGGATCAGGTTGGAGATATTAAAATACTTGCAGAAAATTTCCTTAAAAAAGGAGATAGCCTTGGATAAACAATCATTAGAAAAAAACGCATCCAGCTTTCTTGTTGAAAACATAAACCTGTTACCTAAAGGCCGTGTTCTTGACATAGCCATGGGTGAAGGAAGAAATTCTATTTATCTTGCGAGTCTGGGTTTTAAGGTTCAAGGAATAGACATATCAGAAGAAGCTATAAAAATTGCCGAAAAAAATGCCAGGCAATCAGGGGTGGATATCAGCACACATGTTGTTGATCTTGAAAAAGATACTTATATCACCGAAGACAGTTATGATGTTATTATCTGCTTTAACTATCTTCAAAGATCGTTAATTCCTAAAATCAAGGCGGGTTTATGCACAGGCGGGTTTGTAGTATATGAAACTTTTATAATAGACCAGATTCAGTTCGGAAAACCGCATAATCCCGATTTTCTTTTAAAGCATAATGAATTGCTTGATATGTTCCGCGATTTCAGGTGTCTTAGGTATCATGAGGGAATTGTGGAAAACCAAAAAGCTGTTGCCGGAATAATTGCGCAAAAGATATAAATTAAAATGGCTTCATTAATTACACATTTGCTTGTAGGAAAACACGTGTTTTCGCAGATACGGCAGATCGAACACAGCACCGCAAATTACAGCGCTTTTTTGCTCGGCTGTTTGCTGGTCGATGTAAACCGTTTTAGTATTATCGACAAATCTCAGACTCATTTTGTAAAGCGTAAAAAAGAAAACAGCAAAAAGTATTTTAATTACAGTTGTGAAAATTTCTTAAGCCGTATCGACAAAGAGTTGCTGCGACCATGGGAAACTTTATCAAAAGAAGAACAACTTTTTATAGCCGGATATCTGTGCCATCTGGCAGCAGATGAAATCTGGAAAGAATTCGGGTGGCAACAAGTAAGAACTCTTAAAATGTCGGCCCTGGCGGATTTTCCTGTAACCGGCACGGTTATGCTTACTGCTTATGATATGCTGTGTAAAAAAGAATTTACAGACTTTGACTCCGTAACCCAGGCTTTAAATCAAGTTTCGATTCCTGATGTTCTTGTAAATATCTCGCATGATTCTTTAATAAATATGTGGGAAATTATCCGATCTCACATAATGGATGGAAGCACACCCGATTCCTATATTCAAATGCTTGCCTTATCAGGTAAAACAAAATCCGAATTGAAGAAAACTCGCAAAGAGCATGATTTATACTTGGAAAATGCCATAACTATTATTCGCAAAGCAGGCGGTGTTAATAAATATATTCAGGCTGGCACAAAGCGGGCAATGGATGTTCTTCCACAATTAATTCAGCCTGATACACTACTGAAAAATTAAGAATATGGAAAGCAAATCTTGACGCATATATTGAATTCCTATACACTTATGGCAATATAATATATCTTTTACACGGCCCGGATTTTGATGCGCCGTTTATTCATAGCTATTTTCGGGTATAGGAGGCATATCCGCCATGTATTTCGATTTTGGACTTATTTCGGCTAATAATGGTTGGGCAATGGCGATAACCGGTGCAATCATAGTAATTCTCGGATTGTCAATTTTATCTTTTATAATATCTCAATTACACAAGGTTATCATGCTCTTCGAGAAAAAACAATTTGGGACCGGGCAGCAAAAAAAAATGTCTTTGCCTGCAAATCAGTTTGATGCAAACATGGGTTTGCAAACAGATCTGGAGGCAACTGCAAAAATATATAAGGTTATTTCAAAAGACTTAGGAAGCATGTTCGAATTATCCAAACTCTATCAGCTTACACAAAGGGAGCAAATGCCACATCCGCATATTACCATTCGATCGCTAAGAGAAGCAGGATTTCTTGTACCTTTGGATGATGGAATCTTTACCTGGAAAAATAACTAAATGACAGGTTCTTTTACTACATATACCGAGGATATTTGATTTAATGGAACTGGCTCTTGGCTTTTTGAAAAATACCGGTTTTGCAATGGTCGATTATAGATATATTATTATGATAGCAGTAGGTATTCTATTCTGCTATCTATCTATCGCCAAGAAGTATGAACCTTTTTTACTGTTGCCCATCGGCTTTGGTATTATTGTTGGCAATATTCCTTTTTTCAAAGGATTCGGCCTTGGTATTTACGAAGATAACAGTGTACTGCACTATCTTTATTTTGGTGTAACAACAGGATTATATCCTGCCATTGTGTTTCTTGGCCTTGGTGCAATGACCGATTTTTCTTCGTTATTGGCAAGACCCAAACTGATGCTATTGGGCGCTGCCGCCCAAATGGGTATTTACTTCACATTGCTTAGCGCACTGGCTTTAGGCTTTACACCCAATGAGGCTGCCTCGGTAGCAATCATAGGCGGGGCAGACGGCCCAACCTCTATCTTTCTGACAGCTAAACTGGCGCCGGATTTGATCGGCCCCATTGCCATTGCCGCATATTCTTATATGGCAATGATACCAATAATACAACCACCTATCATGCGGTTGCTAACCACTAAAAAGGAACGATTGATCCGCATGCCTGATAACAAACGACAAGTTACTCGCAAGGAACTGCTCTTTTTTCCTATTATTGGTGTTTTACTCTGCTGCTTCTTGGCACCGGCATCCATTCCTCTTCTCGGTCCTTTTTTCTTTGGTAATCTTATGAAAGTTTCCGGTGTCGTAGATCGGTTGGCCAAAACAGCAAGCTCTACTATTATAGACACTGCCACTATCTTTCTTGGTTTTACCGTTGGTGCAAGTACTCAAGCCGATGTTTTTGTCACACCCAAAGCACTGGGAATTTTTATTCTTGGTTTAATTGCCTTTTCCATAGCCACTGCTTCCGGTGTTTTATTTGCGAAGATAATGAATATCTTTCTTAAAGAGAAGATAAATCCTTTGTTGGGTGCCGCAGGCGTTTCTGCTGTGCCGGGATCGGCACGTGAAGTACATATGGTGGCTCAAAAAGAGGACCCTGGTAATTATCTGCTTATGCATGCTATGGCGTGCAATGCTTCCGGTGTAATCGGTTCAGCCATCTGTGCAGGTATTCTTTGGAGCTTTATGATGACTTAATTTGATTATGAGTGCGAATTGTAGAAAATTGACAAGAGACTTTAAGGACGCCCCCTTGAATACAATAAATGTTTATGCAGCCTAAAAAATCATTTGCTTTAGTTAATTATACTATATGCAATCCAAAAATATGTAACCCGGACGAAGGGTGTTGTGCCGCTGTACCGGCATGCACACACAAAGTGATTAAACAGATTGATGGTGTTTTCGAACAACCCATGATATTTCAGGATATGTGTATGGGATGCTGGGATTGCATTGAAGCCTGCCCCTTGGGTGCTGTTTTTATTAAACATGTTACCTGAGCCAGTTTCAAAACTTTTCAGTTAGGAGGGAAGGTATGAAAAAAGGATTCGGACGCAAGATACTTATAGCTTTTTTCGTTGTGATAGTATTTGTTTTTTTAGTGTGGGCAGTATTTGCCGATCTGTTTGTGGAATATATGGTAGAAGCAAAGGGTACTGAGGCTGCGGGAGCAAAAGTCGAGTTAAAAAATGCTGATCTGTCTCTTTTCCCATTGGGTTTAACCCTTAACGGGCTACAGGTTACAAATCCTTATGAGCCAATGAAAAATGCTGTTGAGATTGGGCGTATTTCAGCAAATGTCGACACTACTTGGTTGTTTCGCAAAAAAGTTATTATAGATGAATTGAACATAGATAATGTTCGCTTTGATACAAAGCGTACAAAATCCGGCGCTACAAAAAAACAGGTTAAAGTTGCTAAAAAAGAAGAAAAAGAGTTGGCCCCAGGTTTTCCTGCGCTTAAAATGCCTGATATCAATGAGGTGCTTGCAAAAGAGAATCTGAAAACGCTTGAGCTGGCGAAAGAGATAAAGTCGGATATTGAAAACAGTAAAGGCTTATGGGAGAAAAAAATAGCAGCTATTGCCGGAAAGGAAAAGATAGAAGAATATAAAAAGCGCATCGAAGCTCTAAAAAAAATGAAAGACACAAAAGATATCGGAAGCATCCTTGGTGCTACAGGAGAAGCTCGGTCTATTTATAAGGACATACATGAAGAAATTAAGGTGCTGAAAAAATCACAAAATGAGCTAAACTCCACTCTTTCAAATTTTAAGTCGAAGATTTCAGCATTAGAAAAAGCTCCCCAGGAAGATATTCGCAGGCTTTCGGAAAAATATGGATTGTCAGCTTCAGGCTTGTCAAATATCAGCCGTTATTTTATAGGCCCTGAAATTCAACAATGGGTTGACAGGGGGCTTTACTGGAAGCAAAGGCTTGAGCCGTTTATTAATAAAAAAGACGGCGATAAAAAAGAAAAGACAAAAGAAGTTAAACCACCGGCAGAAAAAGAAACTATGCCTGATTTTCTTATACGCCTTTCAAATGTTTCCGTAAATCTTCCAATGGGAGAATTTTCCGGTAAAATAAAAGACATTTCTTCCGATCAGAAAATACTTGGTCGTCCTATTACTTTTGATTTTGCCGGAGATAAACTTTCAGGTGTTAATTCAGTAAAACTTGACGGATCAGTAAACCGTATTAAACCCGATTTTCCTTCAGATAAATTTAATTTAAAGCTTAAGAACTATAAAATAAAAGCAGCAAGCATTTCCAAAAGTTCATCATTGCCGCTTACTTTTGAAAAAGGCAATGCGGACATGGATCTTGAAGCAATATTAAAAAAGGGTATTATTGATGCAGCAGTAAAACTTAACCTAAACGATGTTAATATGTTATCAGGTGATGTGTCCTCCGGCTACGCAAAAGCCGTTTCAAGCGCTTTAAAAGGAGTATCAAAAATAGATATTAAAGCCGATATTACAGGCCCTGTGGATAACTATAAAATTAATATATCTTCAAACCTTGACGGATTGCTTAAAAACGCCATAGGCTCGGCAGTAAAAGAACAAGCTGCATTATTTCAAAACAAACTTCGTGCAGGTATATCGGATAAAGTAAAAGGTCCGGTTCAGGAGGCAAAGGGAAGTCTTGCAGGATTTGAAGGGCTGGAAAGCGAGATTGAAAACAGGTTGTCCCAGTTGACCGGAATGCAGGCAGGAAGCGCTGAGAAAAATACCGGTATCGGCGGTTTTAAACTTCCATTATTTTAACCGGCGGTTCATTGCAGCAATTGTTATAAATTAAGGCTAATTGAAAATCACTGTATAAACTTGTGTTTTGCCCCTGCCTGTGGGGAATGCAGGGGCAAAACACGATAGAGCTTAAGTCTCCCTGATGATCTTAACCCTTGTACTGCTGAAATCAGGAATACCTCCCACCAGATCTACCATAGGAGTCTGATTCATATTTTTGTCCAGAAGGGCAACATCATTAAAATTCAAACCTTTTGTAAATTCCGGGTTTGAAATCAGAAAATTTCCTTTCATAACAGATTTGCCTCCCTGAAAAACTTTATCTCCTTTTTTTACTTCCAAAATACTTCCACCAAACTGGCTATGACCAAAATGAAATGACACTGCAATACAGCCCGGCCGTATCAGAGATGTGGGCTGAACCTTCCCTTGTATGCCTTCAGGATTACTTTCAGAAACCAGTTTTACATTATCTCCCTCCTTGAGTCCCAGTTGCTTACAGTCATTAATATTTATCTCAATATTATTTTCATCCTGGATTTCCATGGCATAATTTGACCAGAGAGATCGTGATTGGGTATGCAGTCTGCTTTTGTAAGTTATGATTGAATACGGATATTGCTTTTCCATCTCATCTAAAATCATTCCCTTGGAATTGCTGGGATTAAGCCAGCCGGGAGAGCCCGAAAATCGTTTGCCAGTAAGGCTGTTTATGCTTTTTGCCAGATTTTCATTGTACAGATGTACTTCACTAATACCTTTTGTGAAAACCTCTTTCTCAAAAACCGCATCATAGGGTTTGAATACACCGCCTCTTGCAAGCATATGACACACGCTGTGCCATTGTTCTTCAGGAAGTATATTTTTATATTTTGCAAGCAGATAAGCCGATTCAACATAAGAGATTTCAGACTGATCGGCTTTTGGGATTTTTGCGTTGTCTGCTATATTTGCAAAAGCTCTTAAATAAAAATCCTCGGCCCGGTTAAGATCATAGCTTTTCCCGTCTTTTCCGTGGATTGCTCCCTGACCGAAACCGGGAAGATTCATATATTTGGCAAGATCAATTAAAAGCGTTTCCGTGCATATAGGTCTGCCGTCAGGCGTTTTGTGGTTTATGGGTTCAATCATGGGGCTTCGTATACCTGTAAAGGACAAACCAGGAGCATGAGGAGTAAGCCAGCCGTAATGTCCTTCGGCAAAGCTTAAATCCGGTATTATATAGTCGGCATATATGTTGGATTCGTTTATAGCAATATCCAAAGAGATATGAAGCGGTACTTTATCCGTATCGGCCAGTGTCTCTTTAAAGCGATAACCTCCCGGTATGGAGTAAACCGGATTAAAAAGATAAGTAAAAAGAACCCGGGCAGGGTAGGGGTATTGCTGATCAATTCCGCTTAAAGCTTCTACACAAAGCCCCCCCTTGGTAAAAGCAAACCAGGGGCGTTTGGCAGGATAGCCTGATCCTGTCGCCCTTTTTTTGCTCTGATACTCGGCGGATTTTTCATATACCGCCTTTTCCCTGGATATAGCCACCCCTTTGTTTTTCACACTGTTTGGAAATGATTTAAGATCGTATATGCCTTTAACCGGGCTTCCGCAACCTCCTCCGCCTTTAAGATAACCACCTTTCATGTTTACACTGCCGACAAGGGCATTTAATGATGCAATAGCATAAGCGGCGTATGTGCCGTTAACATAGTTTCCTGCCCCGTGATACTGGGTCACCGCAGCTCTGGTGCCGTGAGAAGAAAATTCATGGGCAACTCTTTGAATTTGTGTTTTTAAAACACCGGAAAACTTTGCATACTCAGAAAGAGAATGTGCAAAAGCCTCTTCTTTTAATAGACGGTAGGCGGTTTTTACGCGGACGCTGTTTCCAAAATAATCCTTTATTACTCCTTCTGCATCAAGGTTTGCCTGCCGGATGTACTGAGCTGAAGCCGTATTCCGGCTGTTTTCTTCAAACACAACTTTTTCATTGCCTTTAACATCACCAAGCGACGGATCTATATGCTTCATGCGCAAAAAAGCGCTGTCATCCGGATGGGTTGGATCACAGATTACAAGATGACTTGCGTTTGAAAGCACACCAAACCCCCTTTTCTTTACTTCCGTTTCATTAGGAGCGCTTAAATAAAATTTGTTTACCCTGTCATGTTCCATCATGTAACGGATTATGCCCATGGCAAGTGCCCCGTCTTTTCCGGGTTTTACAGGAAGCCAGTCTTTTGCGTGAACCGATGCCCGTGTAGCTCTGGGATCTACGATAGAAAAGGAGAGTTTGCCTCCTGACTGTCTGCGGGCCACTATTGCACCGTAAGTATTGATTCCAGGTTGTAATGCTTCATATATATTGGCCCCAAAAACAAGTATGTAATCGGCGTTTTTTGGATCGGCTTTAAGTTCCACTTCTTTTTCACCGCTTAAGGCAAAATTACCCATGCGAAAGCCCAGACCGCATATGTCCGTATGGCCGATGCGGTTTTTAGATCCCACACTGCTTTTAACAAAACGGTCGATAAACTCTTTTCTTCCGCTTTGAAGCCTGCCTGTAAGAAAAACCAGACCGTTTCTTTTGGGACCTAAGGAAGGATCATCACTTTGTATGGGTTCATCGGAAAGAAGATCCTTTATACCCGGAACCTGCCGGTTTTCTCCTAAATGTGCAAAAAGCCTTCCTCCATCGGAAACTTCACGTATTAAGGTATCCCAGGAAACCGGTTCGAATTTTTTCGATCCTCTTGGGCCAAAGCGTTTAAGCGGGGATAATATTCTATAGGGGTTGTATATATATCCGGGCGTATCAAGCGACTTTCCGCAAACCGGGCTGCTTATTTTCAAAGCATCGGCCAATTGTGTGTCATAAGAAATGGGATCAAACTGCATATTATAAGGATGGTAAGGGTTGCCGGAAATATTGACCAGCTTGCCGTCCTGAATTACTCCGCGAACACCGCAGCGGGCATTACAGGCCAGGCAAACGGAATGAACGGTTTTTGTATTTGGTGATAATCGTGTTTCAGGTGTTTTCTGCAACTCTCTGGGATCAATTGTTTTGGGGCTTTCGGCAATAGCCGTATCACAGGAAAGAACAGCTGTGGCAGCCAGACCCGTTTTGATCAGAGTGCGCCTGCTGATTACTTTTGTGTTGTCATCATTTTTACTGCTCATGATCCTTGCCCCTCCTTTTCCATGCTATGATAGATCACGGATGTCTTGCGTGATTTTTTTGACATTTGCTTTTCAATATGTTTCAGATATTTTCCAAATTCACCTTCAGGCTTGTCAAACCTGCCGAAGATTCGTGCTCCGGGAGAGCAGTTTTCAACACAGGCCGGACTTAATCCCTGCGCAAGCCGGTTTATGCACAAATCGCATTTGTCTGTCTTATCCGAAAAGCGGTTGTCATGAAATCGCGCATCATAAGGGCAGGCATCAATGCATGCCCCGTTTCCGTCACACAGGTTCCAATCGGTTAATACCAAACCGGATTCATGCATAAATGCTGCGCCTGCCTTGCAGGCTTTGACGCATGGCGGGTCGCTGCAGTGAACACACAATGTGGTTTTGAAGCTTATCCGTGCATCAGGCCAGATTCCTGTTTCCGTATCCTTAATCTTTGTGTTAAATTCATTTTGTGCTGTATTATTCTGAAGCTTGCAGGCTACCATGCATGACTGGCAGCCGGTGCAGCGTGTACTGTCTATGATCATGCCCCATCTGGCTCCTGCGGCAGATGGAAAGGAGTAGGCTTTTGTTCCAAACAAGACACCACTTGCTCCCAGGCAAACCATAAGGCCGTTTTTTATAAATGCTCTTCTGTTTTCCATGATAAAGTACTCTCAATATAAGGTAGAATTCGTTGATATCACAGGGTTGGCACATGATAAACGCGTTTGTTATTTGTCGCCAATATATTCCACTTTATAACTGAATCCTGCGGCATCAAAATAATTAAGCATTTTGCCGTCTACCTGGGCTGCCGGATACATGAAATAGCTGATTTTCTGCTCTGCTTTGTAAAGCGAAACGCCTCTTGAATTATTTTCAAGAACTAGTCTGAAAAGATCATCTCCGCCCCAGAAAAACTTGTACCAATCCATAGCATCATTGAGTTCAAGTTTGTGTACCAGTATCATTTTTCTTACATCTGCAGGGTCAACCATTACCCAGCCTGTGCCGGGAAGATAAAATTCAGCCCAGCAATGAAAGCTGCTTGTAACATCTCCATCTTTGGGTAAAGCCAGGCGAAGGCCGTAAACATCTCTTGCCGGAATACCGGCTGCACGGGCTAAAGTTACAAAAACAGCGCTTATATCAGCACATTTTCCCCCGCCTTTACATTGTTCAATGGTTCTGTGGGGTAATCCAAGGCCGCAGCCTTTTACATCAGGATCTCTGAAGGTGTTTTGTACAACCCAGTCGTAAATAGCTTTTGCTTTTTCAAGGGTGCCTTTTTTGCCTTTAATAGTTTTTTGAGCAATTTTTTTCATCTCAGGGTCATTGGCCGGAATTTCATCTGTAGATTCAAGATATTTTAAAACAAGTTCAGGATATTTTTTGCCGGAATCTTTCAGGTTGGCATTTTTCCGGTCTTTTTGGCTGATGTGAAAACTCATAACACACAAGGGTTTGTCTACAGGTTTAGTCCAGGCGGCATATAAATATACAGCTTCGGAAACAGGATCGCGATAGATAGCGGATTCCTGATAATTTCCTGCAATTTTCATGTTGGTGATAGTTTGAAATTCGTCACTCATTGGGTATGGCGCCCACAGTTTTACATCCTTGTTTCCATCCGTAATAGAAGGAGTTATTGTAAAGGTGAGATTTCCCGAAGGAATACCTGCAAAAGCCGGTAATGTAATCAATAAAAAAACAAACAATAATACGGCACAAAATTTTTTCATTTTTTCTCCCTGGATTGTTAAATACTAGATTGTTTAAAATAGCGGTAAGATTATGAGGTTTATTCCTATAAAATTTCTGCTTAAGATAAAGGCGAGCTTATAAGCGGTCAAATATATAATATTGATTCTAAGTACCATATGGATTGAATATATTGATACTGTAAATATGATATCTGATAGCTGTTTGTAATGTTTGCTGTTTTAATGCTTTAATCGTCCTGAGGGAAAATGGATATACATTGTGGATGGTTTCATGAATATTAAAAAAAACTATATTTTTTCTTGACTTATTTATGCCATTCTTGTCATATGTTTCCGTTTAATAATGAAATTTTCATATAGAAAAGCAGGGGTATTTCCAGTTTCTTAATTATGGAAAGCTCCAAACAATAACATAAATGCATATAGCGGAGTGATATATGTCAAAAGTATCTCTTACTATTAATGGTCAAACTGTTGAAACGGAATCCGGGAACACCATATTGCAGGCAGCTGTTCAGGAAGGGATTTTTATTCCAACACTTTGTCACAATCCATTGTTAAAACCTGAAGAAGCCTGCCGGATCTGTGTTGTTGAAGTGGAAGGCGAAAACAAACTTATTGCTTCCTGTTCTACAATGGTTAAAGAAGCAATGGTGGTTCATACGGATTCTCCTCTTGTTTTAGAAACACGCAAAGGACTTTTAACGTTAATGCTGGAGCAGCATTACGGAGATTGTGTGGCGCCATGTCATATGACTTGTCCCGGACATCTGGATATCCAGGGTTATGTTGCTCATATTGAAAGAGGCGATCCTATAGAAGCTCTTCGGCTGGTAAAAGAAAAGACTCCTTTTGCAGCAACACTCGGAAGAGTGTGTCCGCATCCTTGTGAGTTAGAATGCCGCCGCAATCGTGTTGAAAAAGCTATCAACATAAAGGATCTTAAAAGGTATGCGGCCGATTATGCTGCCGAGCGCGGAATCAGGGTAACACCTGCACCACCTCCCGATACAGGTAAAAAGGTAGCCATAATAGGAGGCGGACCGGCAGGCCTTGCCGCAGCTTATTATCTGCGCCTTAAAGGCCACGCTGCTACCATATATGATGCCATGCCCAAGCTTGGCGGTATGCTGAGATACGGTATTCCTGAATATCGTCTTCCAAAGGCTGTGCTTGATCAGGAAATACAGGAAATTTTGGATCTTGGCGTAGCGGTTAATACAAACAGGAAATTCGGAAAAGATTTTACCCTGGCATCGCTTAAAAGCGAAGGTTATGATGCGATATTTTTAGCCATAGGAGCATGGAATTCTTATAAACTTGGAATTCCCGGAGAAGAGATGCGGGGAGTCATGTCCGCCATAGAATTTCTGATTCGAACCGCTTCCGGTGATCCGCCGCCAGTTGGTAAAAAGGTGGTAGTAATCGGCAATGGGAATACAGGTATGGATGCTGCCCGAAGCTGCCTTCGCATGGGAGCAGAAGAAGTTATAATGCTTTATCGGCGGACAAAAGCAGAAATGCCGGCTAACCCGCAGGAAATTCATGATGCTGAAGAAGAAGGCGTAAAGATACATATACTGGCTACTCCGACAAGAATTATTTCCAAAGACGGGGCTTTTTCCGGTGTTGAATATCTTAAAAATGAATTAAAAGCCGCAGACAGCAGTGGACGTCCCAGACCTGTTCCTATTGAAGGTTCTGAAACAATTCTTGAAGCCGATCAGGCTATTATATCCATCGGACAATTTTCGGATGTGCAATTCTTAAAAGAAGATACCGAACTTAAAGAAGCCGCTTTTACGAGAAAAGGGATTCCTGAAACGGATACAAACACCCTTCAGTCATGTATTCCGTATCTGTTTTTAGGCGGAGATCTTTTAAGAGGCCCAAGAACGGTTATTCAGGCAAGTGCTGACGGACGTGAGGCCGCCTTGTCTATTCATAGCTATCTGACTGATGGGGCTGTTATAAAGGACGCAAAACCTTTTAATATAACAAAAGGGAAATTAAAAGTAGTTGACCAGGCCAATTTTGAAGGTATTAGAAGCCGCCCGCGTAATGAAACACCGATTCTTCCGGTTACTCAAAGAGTTAAGAGCTTTGAAGAGGCTGAACTGGTGTTTTCTGAAGAGCAAGCAAAAGAAGAAGCTTCAAGATGTCTTTCCTGCGGCTGCCAGGATGCATTTGAATGCAGGTTAAGAGAATATGCTACGATATACGGGGTAGATCAGGATAACTTGCAGTCATGGAAGAAAAGAAAATATGAAATAATAGATAAACATCCTTTAATAACCGTAGATCCCAACAAATGCATTACCTGCCGCAAGTGTTTGAACGGCTGCTCACAATATCAGGTTCAGTATGCTTTCGATCTGATACAGGATGAGAGCAGAAATGATGGTGGCCCGCCTGTTTTTATTCCGAGTATAAATGATCGCTGCGTTTCCTGCGGCTACTGCCTGGCAAACTGTCCGACCGGAGCATTATCAGAAAAGCATGAGGGACTTTCCGGCCCCTGGAAGCTGGAAACTGTGAGGACTACCTGTCCTTACTGCGGAGTGGGATGCCAGCTTAATCTGGAAAAGATTGGCGACAGGGTTGTAAAGATAAATGGTGCGGATGCGCCACCCAATTACGGCCATTTGTGTGTAAAAGGTAGGTTCGGATTTAATTTCATATATTCCGATGAAAGGCTTAAAGTACCTCTTATAAGGCAGGGTGATCGCCAATATAAGGAAGCCACATGGGATGAAGCATTTGATCTTATAGTAAGCAAATTAAAAGAGACAATCGAAAAACACGGGCCTGATGCAGTTGCAGGTGTAAGTTGCGCCCGGAGCATCAATGAAGATTCTTATCAGATGCAAAAACTCTTTCGCGCGGCGATCGGTACGAACAATATCGATCACTGCGCGCGAACGTGACATGCTCCTACCGTCGCCGGTCTGGCGATTGCTTTTGGTTCAGGTGCAATGACAAATTCTTTTTCCGATTTTGATAAAGCTAAAATGATATTTGTGATCGGCTCAAACATGACCGAAGCCCATCCGGTTGCTGCTGCTGGGGTCAAAAGAGCGGTACAAAAAGGTGCACAATTATATGTTGTTGATCCGCGGCGTACCGATCTGGCGAAGCTGGCGAAAATGCATTTACCGCTGAAAGTCGGAAGTGACATTGCTTTAATAAACGGTATTATGCATGTGCTGATAACCGAAGATTTATATGACAAGGAATATGTCAAATCATGTTGTTTGGGATTTGAAGAACTTAAAGAAAAAGTGATGGAATACCCGCCTGAAAGGGCGGCGGAGATATCCGGAATTGATGCCGATGTTATCAGGAAGTTTGCAAGAAGTATTTCTTCTGCAAAGCCTGCAATGCTTATGTACACTCTTGGAATTACCGAACACACTTGTGGTGTGAACAATGTCTTAAGCTGTGCAAATCTTCAGATGCTTTTAGGAAATGTTGGTTTCGAATGCGGAGGAGTAAATCCTTTAAGAGGCCAGAATAATGTTCAGGGCGCATGCGATATGGGCGCTTTACCGAATGTGTTCCATGGATACCAGAAAGTTGAAAGCCCGGAGGCAAGGGCCAAATTTGAAGAAGCATGGAAAGTGAAAAATCTTCCCGGCAAAAACGGCATGATGATGCCGCATATGATGGATGGTCTTGTTAATGGTAAAATAAAATTCTTCTATGTTTTCGGGGAAAATCTTGCCAACACGGAACCTGATATTCATCATGTGGAACATTGCCTGGAATCAGCCGAATTTATGGTAGTACAGGATATCTTCCATAATGAAACAACCCGGTTTGCCCATGTGATTTTACCGGCTGCTGCCTGGAGCGAAAATGACGGCACATTTACAAACAGCGAACGAAGAGTAAGTCGTGTTCGTACAGTTAAAGAGCCTCCCGGAGAGTCCAAGCCGAACTGGTGGATATTCAAAGAGATTGCAAAAAGGATGGGGCAAAACTGGGAATCAAGCAGTGCGCAGGAGATATGGGACAATGAGGTTTCTGTTTTAGCACCGCAGTTTGGCGGAATAAAATACTCGCGTATAGAAGAAAATGGTCTTCAGTGGCCTGCTCCAACATTAGATCATATGGGAACTGCAACTTTGCATAAAGACGGATGTTTTACCTGCGGGCTTGGAAATTTGATTCCTGTTGACTGGACGCCTCCTGCCGAGGTTTGCGATCAGCAATATCCTTTTGTGTTAAGTACGGGCAGACGTCTTTATCATTATCACACCCGCACACAAACCGGCCATACCAAAGGGCTTAATGAACTTTTGGGAGAAGAAACCGCGGATATTTCTTTTGCGGATGCCGAAAAACTTGGTGTTAAAACAGGTGAGAAGGTCAAAGTTAAATCCAGAAGAGGCGAGGTAATAGTAAAAGCAAAAGTAACGGATCAGGTACCTGCCGGTATGGTATGGATGGCCTTTCACTTCAGGGAGACAAATGCAAACTGGCTTACTAATGCTGCATTTGATCCTGTAAGTTTTACTGCGGAGTACAAAGCCTGCGCAGTGTCAGTTGAGAAAATATAATCATATGTGGTTATACGAAAGTCATTAAAAAAATCCTGTTAGAGGATTTAATTCTCTAACAGGATAAATTTTTGTTTAACTTAAAATACCGGTCTTGGAAGAACTTTCGCTCGTTCGGCAATTTCAGGAACTTTGTGCTCCCATTCGATTGCCATAAGATGAACTCCTGCAACTCCTTTCATCTCTTTAAACTCTTCTATCTGCTCACATGCTATCTTTATGCCTTCATCAGCCTGCATCTTCTTGTCAACACCCTGAAGCCTTTTAATAAGTTCGTCAGGTACATCCATGCCCGGCACATTATTTTTCATATACTTTGCCATACCGACACCTTTCATGGGAGTGACTCCGGCAAGAATATAGACTTTTTCGGTAAGTCCCATATCATTTGCCTGTTTCATGAAGGCTCTGAATTTTTCCATGTTGTATATGCATTGTGTCTGGATAAAATCAACACCGGATTTTATCTTTTTGGCAAGGCGATGCACTCTCCATTCAAATGGGTCGGCAAAGGGATTTGATGCTGCGCCGATAAACATTTTAGGTGGATGTTCCATTTCCGTACCACCTAACATTTTTGCGTCATCACGCATTCCTTTTACCATGCCTATAAGTTGCATTGAATCGATATCGAAAACACCTTTAGACTGGGGGTGGTCACCAAATTTCTGATGATCGCCGGACAGGCAAAGCATGTTTCTAATTCCAAGGGCATATGCTCCAAGAATATCGCTTTGCATGGCAAGTCGGTTACGGTCACGGCATACCATCTGGTAATTAGGCTCAAGCCCTTCCTGAATTGCGATTATGGAAGCAGCCCAACTAGCCATACGCACAACGGCTGTCTGGTTGTCTGTGATATTAACTGAATCAACCATACCTTTTAAGTGTGACGCTTTATGTCTTACTTCATCGGCATCAGTTCCGCGGGGCGGACCAAGCTCACCTGTAAATGCAAAATGCCCCGCCTCCAAGACTTTTTCCAAATTGCTGCCTGATTTCATTTTTATGTTGTCCTATATATTTATTTTATAAATTTTCCGGTTTTTTGTACCCGGGTTGAATCACAGTTCTTGGTATCTGATTCTGCCAATTTGAAGGAGGAGTTATCTCCAGAATACAATCAAGACGATTTTGTGCACTAAGCCTCTCATATATCATATACCAAGCACATGGTTGGTTCTTGTCTATCTCGCAGCTTCCCTGATTTGTCCCGCCGCACGGACCATTGTAAAGGCCTTTTGCGCACATGGTAACAGGGCATATACCGCCTGTAAGGCCTAAGACACAGCTGCTGCATGAACGGCATCTTTCCTCATACCAACCGACATCCTGGTTTACGCCTATAAAAGTAGTATCAACAGCGGGAAAAACCGGTTTATCAGGATATCTTTCGGCAAGAAATTGAATTCCTGCTCCGCATGCCATTGAAACAAGAGCTTCATAATCTTTTACCTTGGAATCAAGAGCTTCAAGATATTCTCTGTCACACTGTCTTTCAACCGTAAATCCGTCTATCTCTATCGGATTATCTTCAAGCTTTCGTGCCATATCAAGCTCTGCATTAAGAACGGAAACTTCTTTTTCACCGCCTGCAAGACATACGGCCACGCAGGTTCCGCAACCAACGTTAAGAACCTTTTTATAATCCTTTATAAAGTTTTTTATTTCATCAAATGGTTTTCTTTGTGCTACTATCATTATTATTACCTCTTAATACCGGAGAATCAATCCATTCCCGGTAACTATAATGCTATAACCCTAATTCAGCAAGATCCGGTCCTAAGTATTCGCGCTCATTTTCACCAAGAATGCCAAGAGAAAGGCATATAATGGTCCATAAATGAACCGTATGATATCCGCCCTCAAAATGCTCCGATAGATCATGAACCTGAGCATGACAATTATGACATGGAGTTATACAATATGTGGCTCCGGTCTTCTTGATTTGCTCATCCTTTAGTTTACCATAAGTACGTCTGGCATCGGGACGTCCTGATTGCAGAAAACCACCACCACCACCACAGCAGTAATTGTTCGACTTGTTAGGAGTCATATCAATAAAGTTTTCTTCTCCTACAACAGATTTTACAACAAACCTTAAATCCTCGGCAACTGGGTCACCAAAGCTTTTTCTAACAAGCTGGCATGGATCCTGAACAGTAAATTTGACTTGAAGCTCTTTGTTCCAATCAGAATTAACCTTAAGCTTTCCTTCCCTGATCCACTGTGCATAATACTGAATGATGCTTTTTATCTCAAAATTATAAGGAATATTGAATTTTGCCAGTCCGGACCGGACTGCAAATAGTTCGTGCCCTCACTCCGTATTGAGCCAGACCTTGCACTTTAAATCATCCACAGCTTTGGCTTTAACCTCGACAATGTGTTTCCAGCTTTCATTTTCTGCCATAAACATGCAATAGTTTTCAGCAGCCCATCCTTTTGAACCGTAAGTCCAGTCCGCACCAACCAGGTGAAGTATTTTCCATAAAGGAACCATCTCGTCCGGTTCCGTTACCGGCTCTCTGGAATTCTGATTTAAAAAGAACTCAGCGCCCACCTTATCCATAGGAGCCTGAAGATTTTCAAAACCCTCCTGGCTTTCTCTTACCTCTTCGGCAACGTCCTCAACTACAAAACGCCAGTCTTCTTCGGTTGCACCCATAGCGCTGCATGTATCGTTTCTTAAGGCCATGTCACATGAACCAAGAATTCCTTTTGGCTTACTCTCTCTGGGCCAGCTGTTCCTGACATTGAAAACAAGCTGTGGGATATTAATTTCCATTGGACATACATAAATACAACGCATGCACATAGTACACATCCATGCCCAATCGCTCTTTAATAACTCTTCATCCATGCCAAGTGCCGCCATGCGCAAAAATTTCCTTGGATCCATGCCCTCAAGCCCTGTCGCAGGACATCCTGATGAACATGCTCCACAGGTAAGACAAAGATTAAGATTACCCCCTTTAGGGAGAATTTCCTTGACTTTGTCTATAAACATACTTTTCTTTTTACCGCCAAGTTTGATTGCTTCTTCCGCCATAGTTTACTCCTTATTTTTGGCTGTTGACCATTTTTTTAATGGGTTAGGCCCAAGCTTCTTTATATGTTCAGTCATCTCTTTTGCATATGCTGCAAAGGTAGGTCCCTCGCCTGAAGAAAGATTATACATCCTTACTCTGTCCCCTTCAAGTCCAACCTCTTCCAAAAGTTTCTGTACGTGCATAACCCGTTCCCTGGCACGTAAATTTCCCTGTTTATAATGGCATGCCCCTTCCAGACAGCCGACAGCATAAGCGCCGTCAGCGCCCATCTGTATAGATCTCATCAAGTGCATGACATCCACTTTTCCGGTACAGGGAACCCGTATGATTTTAATATTTACAGGATAATCCAGCCGCATCGAACCTGCCAGGTCCGCAGCAGAATATCCTCAGTACTCGCAACAAAACGCAATAATAGTTGGTTCAAAGTCAGACATTACATTCCCCCTGCCAGCAAGGCATCAATTTTGCTAGTAATTTGATCATCTTCATAAAAATTAAGCTGAATGGTCTGCCTTGGGCATACGCTTGCGCACACACCGCAACCATGGCAGATGGCGTCATCTATTTCAATAACCTGTTTTTCAGTATTAAAGACCGGTACTTCAAACGGACAAGACCGGACACAGGTAAGGCATTTCACGCAATGTTCCGTATCCACCTGTGCTGTAATTGCCGACAGTTTAATATGAGACTTGGAAAGAAATGTTGTTGCGCGGGATGCAGCAGCCTGGGCCTGAGCAATTGCTTCGGTTATCAGTTTTGGCCCGTGAGCAGTACCGCACAGGAAAATTCCTTCACCCGGCATATCAACAGGTCTCAGCTTAACATGCGCTTCAATAAAAAATCCTTCCGGATTGCGGTTAAACTTCATTATTCCGCAAAGCTCGGTTGTGTCTTCTGCAACCATTCCAGCGCTTAGCGCCAAAAGGTCAGCACGTATTTCAAGATCTTTTTGAAGAATATGGTCTTTTACTTTTACAATCATTCCTTCGGAAGAAGGTTCCACCTGAGGAGGATGATCCTCATCAAACCTGATGAAGATAACTCCCAGATTTCTTGCTTCAGTATAATATTCTTCTAAAAGTCCATATGTGCGGATATCCCTGTAAAGCACATAAACATTGGTTTCGGGATTCAATTTTTTTATCGCCAAGGAGTTTTTAACTGCATTCTGACAGCAAATTCTGGAACAGTTTTCATTTTCTTTGTTTCTGGAACCAACGCATTGGATCATTACAACAGAATCAAGTTCTGCGGCTCCTTTATCTTCCAGGATATCTCCAAGCTGAACCTGTGTTACTACACGTGGATCTTCATTATATGAATATTCAATTGGGATATATTCTTTGGCGCCGGTTGCAACAATAATAATGCCGTGTTCAAGCTTTTGCTTTTCTTCTCCGACAGCTACTTCAGTTGTGAAATTTCCCTTATATCCTGCAAAATCGGTTACACGCGCTTTAGTAATAACTTCAATATTTGGATTTTGCTGAACCTGTTCTATAAGTTCTTTTATATATGTTTTAACATCTTTTCCTTCAATAGTATGGTGAAGTTTGAGGGAAAAGCCGCCCAGCTCAGATTCTTTTTCCAGCAAAAACACCTTGAATCCTTGCTTCCCAAGACCAAGCGCGGCATTCATTCCGGAAATACCACCACCGATAACAAGAGCCTGCTTATTGACTGAAATGACTTTTTCGTTCAATTGCTTCAAAGTAGCAGACCTGGCGATTGCCATCCTGACCAGATCTTTTGCTTTCTGTGTAGCAAGTTCAGGACTCTTGGAATGTATCCATGAATTATGGTTTCGTATATTTGCCATTTCAAACAGATAACGATTCAGGCCACATGCCTCTAAGGTTTCCATAAACATCTGTTCATGAGTTTTTGGACTGCATGATGCTACGACCACCCGGTTAAGCTTATGCTCAATGATCTTTTCCTTGATCTTATCCTGAGTATCCTGAGAGCAGGTGAAAAGGTTGTGATCTGTGAAAACCACATAAGGAAGAGTTCCTGCATATTCGGTAACTTTAGGAACATTGACAACTCCGCCGATATTGATACCGCAGTTGCAGACAAATACTCCGATTCTAGGGGTTTGTTCAGCTACATCCTGTTGATCAGGGATTTCAATAGCTTTAGTTTCAGTGCCACGGGCCTCCACAAGATCACCACCTGCCATACAGGCAGCTGCGCTTGCTTCAGTAACGGAACTTGGAATATCCTTTGGGCCCTGAAATACACCACAGGTATAAACACCGGGACGTGAAGTAATAACCGGTGTAAATGGATCTGTGGTAACAAAATTGTATTTATTCAGCTCAATCCCCAGTTGTTTTGCCAGTACTTTTGATGTTTCGGGAATCTGGAGGCCAACGGACAGAACCACCATGTTGAATATTTCTTCAAGAATTTCTCCCGCTTCATTTACGAATCGTACAGAAAGATCGCCTGTTTCGGGAATTTCCGTAATCGTATGAATCCTTGCTTTAACAAATCTTACGCCATCTTTGTCTTTGGCCCTTAGGTAGTATTTTTCATAATCCTTGCCGAAAGAACGGATATCCATATTGAATACTACACAGTCAAGTTCGCCATGCACATGTTCTTTTGCTATCATGGCTTCCTTGATCGCATACATGCAGCATACGGACGAGCAGTAACCGTTTCCGCATTTATTGGTATCACGGGAGCCGACACACTGCAGCCATGCGATTTTTTTCGGTTCTTCACGGTCAAGCGGACGGCAAAGATGTCCACGATAAGGTCCTGATGCACTCAAGATACGCTCGAATTCTTCACTGGTAACTACATTGGGATACTTACCGTAACCTAAAAAATCCAGTTTGGAAGGGTCATATCCCTGGCTACCGGATGCAAGAATTATTGATCCAACAGTTAGTGTGGATTCACGCTCAACATCGTCGTAGCAGATAGCTTTTGCAACGCACATGTTTTCACACAGGCCGCAGCCGATACAAGTTTCAGTGTCGATGCCAAATGCAAGCGGAACTGCCTGGGGATATTCAATATAGGTTGCTCTGCGTTCATCAAGCCCCTTGTTGTAGCGGTTGACTGCTGTGACAGGACAATGACGGGCGCATTCTCCGCAGCCCGTACATTTAACAGGATCAATATATCGGGGATGATTAACAAGAGTAACTGTAAAATTACCCGGTTCACCTTCAACCGTTTTTATTTCGCTGTTTGTAATTTTATTAACATTAAGATGCCGGCCGACCTCGACCAGTTTAGGTGAGATAACTCACATCGCACAGTCATTGGTCGGGAATGTCTTATCCAGCCGGGCCATCATGCCGCCGACTGTCGGCAACTTATCTACAAGATGCACATAGTAATCTGAATTTGCCAGATCCAGCGATGCCTGCATGCCAGCAATACCGGCGCCAACCACCATAACAGACCCGCTGATTTTACCTTTATCCGTTGCCACGTTATCTCCTTATTATAATACTTTGAATTATAATGCTCCGAAAACCGGAATGCTGCCCTCATGGCCTTTAAATTCGACCATGCTGCTTTTTTCCATGTCTGCCAGAAGATAGGAAATTTCTTTCATCTCCATCCCGATTCTGCTGCTTATCCCTCTGACAGATGTAAACCCGGCAGCTATCGCCTGATGAATCAGACGAATTTTGTATTCTCTATCCAGAACGGAATCCAGAACAGATTCAAATTTTTCTCTTTCCCATTTTCGGCCGTAAACATCGCCCTTGGTGAGCAATTTAACTTCTTTGCCGACCATCCAGCGTATTGTTTCGGATTTTAAAGTTTCTTCCACAGCACCCAGCTCAAGTTCATACATAGCCGGTTCAAATTTACCCTGTTCCTTAATGCTATTTATAGCTGCTGTGGATATATCAACAAATCTCTGAGCTTCAGCAGAGGACAGCCAGGCCAGATGCAACCTGTTTTCCCCGATGCCGGAAAGCTTTAGAAGTTTTTGGGTCATAATAATCTTTTTTTCAGCTTGAATATTACCTTCCAGGTAATGGCAGTCGCCGAAATGTCAGCCGGCCACCAAAATACCGTCAGACCCTTTTTTTAATGCCTGAACAATAAATAGCGGATCTACACGCCCGGAACACATTACACGTACCGTTCTTAAGTTGGAAGGGTGTTGTATTCGTGACACCCCTGCCAGATCAGCTCCGGCATAAGCACACCAGTTGCATAGAAAAGCAACTATTTTAGGTTCAAAATCTGTCATAATTATCACCATAGAAATTGTATAACGTTATTATACGGCAGCATTTACCGCAGCCATTATTTGCTTGTCTCTGAAATGCAACATGTCAATAGCTTTTTGCGGACAGCTTGCCGAACACAAACCACATCCTTTGCACGATGCAGGTATATTTTTTGCCTTTTGTCCTTTACCTTCAGGGTCTTCCATTACAATTCCTCCAAAGGGACAAATTTCAGCGCAAAGACCGCATCCGATACACTTTTCGGCATCAACCTGAGATACCAGAGGAGAAATTGTGATTGTATTCCTTGAAAGAATGGTAACAGCCCGACCGGCTGCGGCATATGCCTGAGAAATGGATTCATCCAGTGGTTTGGGATAGTGAGCTAATCCGCAGATAAAAAGACCTTCTGTCGCAAAATCAACCGGCCTCAATTTTGCGTGTGCTTCCATGAAAAATTTCTCGGCATTAAGCGGCAATTTGTAAACGGACGCCAAAGCATCATTTTCCATAGGTTCAATAGCTGTCGAGAGATTGACTAAATCCGCCTGTATCTGAACGCTTCTTTGCAGGACAGGGTCAAATACAGTAACTTCCAAACCTTTGCCAGCCGCTTTAACCAAAGGTTTTTTGTCTAATTTATAGCGAATAAAAATTATACCTTTCTCTCTGGCCTTTTTATATAATTCTTCTTTTTCTCCATATGTTCTTATATCTCTATACAGGACAAATACATCCTTATCAGGATCTTCTTCCTTTATAGAAACAGCCTGAGAAATAGCTGAAGTACAACAGATCATAGAACAATAAGGTCTGTTTTCATCACGTGATCCGACACATTGAATAAATACTATGCTATTTGCATCTTTCAATTTTTCAGGCTGATGTTCGAGGTCATGCCAGGTAGTAACGGATGGATGCTCCCCGTAAAGGTATTCATCTGTAACCGCCGCTTTTCCGCCTGTTGCAATAATAGTGATACCATGCTTAATTGTATGTTGCGTGTTATTCGCCACTACGTTCGTTTCAAAATTACCGACAAAGCCGGAAGCATCTTTTACTTCTGCATCAAGCAACAGATTGATGTTCGGATGATTTTCCACTTTTTGTATTTTTTCGGAAAGAAATGTCCTGACATCCTGGCCATCCCATGTTTTTGTTAGATTTTGTGCAGAACCTCCTAAAACGTTTGATTTTTCAACCAGAGTTGTAGAAAAACCCTGATCGGCCAAACATAAAGCTGCAGTCATTCCGGCAACACCACCGCCTATTACCAAGCCTGATTTTTCAACATCTACCAATATATCAGGTATAGATTCCAAGAGTGCGGCCTTGGAAACCGCCATTTTTAATAAGTCTTTGGCTTTTTGAGTAGCTTTTTCCTTTTCATTCGAATGAACCCATGTACACTGGTTTCTGATATTGGCCATTTCAAACAAATAAGGGTTAAGCCCTGCGTTGCGAATAGTTTCCTGAAACAATGGTTCATGTGTTTTTGGAGTACATGCTGCAACCACAATCCGGTTTAAGTTATTTTTCTTGATAACTTCTACTATTTTGTCCTGGGTGTCATTGCTGCATGAAAAAAGGTTATCCTCAACATGCGCCACTCCAGGTAATGATTTTGCATATTCGACGATTGCAGGAACATCTGCAACTCCGCCGATGTTGATTCCGCAATTGCATACAAAAACACCTACACGCGGTTGTTGATCCGCTAATGCTATTTCTTCCGGGAAAATCTTGTCTTTTACTAAAGTACCCCGCGAAGATGTAAGGCTAATCCCGGCACCACATGCCGCAGCACTTGCTTCCATAACCGAATGAGGGATATCCTTAGGTCCCTGAAATATTCCGCAGGCATAAACCCCGGGCCTTGATGTCATGACCGGCTCAAAAGGTTTTGTGACGGCAAAATTATTTTTGTTAATATCCACATCAAGTTTTTTTGCAAGCTCCACTGTAGATTCAGACACCTGAAGACCAACCGAAAGAACAACCATGTCAAATATTTCTTCCTGAATCTGGCCAGAATCATCAGCATAACGAAGCTTTAAAGCTTTTTCTTCTCCAACTTCATCAATCGTGTGAATACGGGCATTAATAAATCTTACACCTTGTTCGTCTTTAGCACGGTCATAATATTTTTCGTAATCTTTGCCAAAAGTTCTGATATCAATATTAAATATTGCGCAATCCAGATCGCCATTGGCATGTTCTTTTGAAACCATCGCATCTTTTATGGCATACATGCAGCATACAGACGAGCAGTAACCGTTTCCACATTTGTTGTTATCTCTTGAACCTATACATTGAAGCCATGCAATTTTTTGAGGTTCTTTCTTATCGGACGGTTTGAGTAAATGCCCCATTGTGGGGCCTGATGCGCTAAGTAATCTTTCAAATTCAAGACTGGTTAGTACATTAGGATTGGTCTTATAATGATAGAATTCGTCAAGAGATGAAGGATCGTAAGTATCGGCTCCGGGACATAGTATTACGGAACCAACATCAATTTGTTTTTCTTCAACTTTCTGGCTGTGATCAACAGCACCTGCAAGACAGGCGTCAACACACTGATTACACTCGCAGCAATAACCGCAGTTAAGACATCTTCCTGCTTCAGCGGCTCCGTCTTCTTCATTATAGCCAAGTTCGACTTCCTTAAAATTACCTGCCCGTTTTTCAGCAGAAAGTTCAGGCATTACAGCTCTCGATTTAATGGGCTCGCCTTTAGGCACAGGTCTGTAAACAGGATTTTCATTTGTCACAGCCTCACGGCCTTCGGCCATGTCTTTTCCGTCCAGATACCTCATTATAGAATCGGCTGCTTCTTTTCCGGCTGCAATTGCCCCTATGGCAACCCAAGGACCTGTTTGAACATCACCACCTGCAAAAACACCTGCCCGGCCGGTAGCATAAGTCACGGAATCAGTCTCAACTGTTCCCCATTTAGAAAAGTCTAAACCGGTCACATTTTCAAGTGCGGACAAATCCGGCTTCTGGCCTATCGCAGGTATAAGTTGATCTATCTCAATGTCATATTCACTTCCGGGAACAGGAACAGGTCTTCTTCTTCCTGATGAATCCGGTTCTCCAAGCTCCATACGAATACATCGCAGACCTATAACATTGCCATCTGCAGTCAATATTTCCTGAGGTGCTGCAAGATATGTTATTTCGGTTCCTTCGGTTTCAGCGGCATGAATTTCTTCTTCCCATGCAGGCATTTCACTGCGGGTTCTTCTGTAAATTATATTGACCTTTTCGGCTCCAAGCCTTACGGCGCATCTTGCAACATCTATGGCAACATTACCGCCGCCGATTATCGCAACATTTTTACCGACTTGTGCCTTTCCCGTAAGGTTTACTTCTCTTAAGAAATCAACACCCTGACGGACTCCTTTGGCTTTTTCTCCTGGAACACCAAGATCAAAACCCTTGTGTGCACCGATTGCTATATATACGGATTTATAACCTTTGGCAAAAAGGTCATCTATGGTAAGATCAGAGCCAAGCGGGGTATTTGTTTTAATTTCAACCCCAAGGTTTGTTATTACTTCTATTTCATTATCAAGAACGTCTCTTGGAAGTCTGTGTTCAGGTATGCCAACCCTTAACATGCCACCAGCCTTGGGAAGAGCTTCAAAGATGGTAGAAAGCACTCCGTTTCGCGCAAGTTGGTATGCGGCGGAAAGACCTGCCGGACCTGATCCAATAATAGCAACCTTATCTTCCCTTTTGGGAAGCATTTTGATCTCAACATTTCTTGGATCAAATTTATCCGCGGCAAGTCGTTTGAGGTTGCGTATTGCAACAGGATGATCCACATCACACCTGCGACAGGCGTCTTCGCAACCATGAGGGCATATTCTTCCAAGAACTCCGGGCAAAGGCAGATCCTCCATAATGATCTGAAGGGCCTCTTTATATTTGCTCTGGCCTACCATCTGAACATAACCCTGAACATTAAGACCAGCCGGACATGCAAGCCTGCACGGGGCCTTATCGGTTTTCTGTATGGAGTATGCTCCGGGGATAGCCTGTGCGTATTGCTTATAAATGGCTTTTCTTACAGAAAGGCTTTCATCATATTCATTAGGTAGTGTAACTGGACAGACTTTGGAACAATCTCCGCAGCTCGTACATTTGGAAAGGTCTATATAACGTGGATTTTGTTTTATTTTTGCTTTAAAATTACCAGGATCTCCTTCAAGTCCCAGAAGTTCCGTATTTGTTAAAAGCTCGATGTTAAGATGCCGGCCGACCTCGACCAGTTTAGGTGAGATTACTCACATCGCACAGTCATTTGTCGGAAAGGTCTTGTCAAGCTGCGACATTAGCCCGCCGATGGCAGCGGATTTTTCCACAAGATAAACGTAATAACCGGACTCGGCAAGATCAAGCGCAGACTGCATACCTGTAATACCTGCACCGACAATCATTACCGACCCGCTTTTGTTTCCTTTAACAGCCCCCATTATTTCTCCTTAAAATAAACCATCTGGATATTCCGTTATCATAATAATCTTGAACTTAGCGGAATCAATGCAAAATACATATTATTATAGCGGCTTTGCAAATATATATTAATGCTATTATTTTGCTTTGCCGTCCCAACAAGACTTTTTTAAAGTCCACTTAATTTAAAATTTAAGATGCTTTTGCAAAATGTCAAAAACCGACTATTTCCAAAAGCGGAAAAGCTTAACTTATTTCAACGCTCGGAGTAAATCCAAGCACTTGTATTCTTTCTTCAGGCCCAGCCTTTCTATCCCCGGTCTTATGATGGGCTCCGTAAAAACCCATCTATATATATACAGATATAGAAAGAACTTTTTTGTCAAATAAAAAGTTAGGTGTCAAGGAATTAATAAACTCTATGAAACTTTTTTTGCTTATTTCTATTTTGAATATGCTTTTCGACAAAAATACAAAAAAAATAAACTTTTATTTGCTTTTTTTTCACTCATGGAATTAAATAATAACAAATTTCACTAAACTTGTGAATACGCTTTCTTAAAACATCAATAATAAACTTCCTTTACTCTATAATTTGTTAATAAATTTAACAATGAATTTTATGTGTTAGCAGCTTTGTATTCTATTTATAGTTTTCGTTTAATTATAAGGGAACTAAAAAAATGCTATCTGAAAGAGAAAATGAATATCTTTTGAAAGCTATAAATGCAGTTAAACGAAAAATTCTTGTTATTTCCCCGGACTTTAAAATTCTTGCGATAAACAGCGACTCACTGAAAACATTAAAACATGGCCTTATGGGTAAGCATTGTTATGAGGCTTTTCACGGCCTGGATTCACACTGTGATAATTGCCCGGCTGTAATTGTAAAGAATACAAAAAGCCCGGCCATGATAGATCAGAAAGCTTTGATAGAACAGGATAAAATGTTTTGCCTGTATTCCTATCCTATACTCTCGGAAAAAGAAATCGATGCCCTTGTTATTGTGGATTTTGATTTTCCGGCTCTTGAAGGGCTTGAAGAAAAACTTAAAAGATCAAATGCTTTTTTGCGGAATTTAATACTTAGTTCTGTAGATGGCGTTATTGCTGCGGATATGAAAGGTAAAATTCTTATATTTAATGACGCCGCTGCCAAGATAGGCGGTTTTAATGTTAAAGATGCTCTGGAAAATCTCAATATACGCGACGTATATCCCGGTGATGGGGCAAGAGATGTAATGCAAAAGCTTCGAAGCGATGATTTTGGAGGCAAGGGAAAGCTGAAATCCCATAAAACCGAAGTGGTTGGGAAAAACGGAGACAGAATTCCCATAAGTCTGAATGCCTCCATAATTTATGAGGATGATCGCGAAGTTGCCACAATAGGGTTTTTTCACGATATGCGTGATACAATAAAGATGAGAAAAGAACTGGAAAAAGCTCAGATACAAATTCTTCAGTCGGAAAAAATGGCATCTCTCGGAAAACTGGCGGCAGGTGTGGCTCATCAGTTAAATAACCCTTTAAGCAGCATTACTCTTTTTTCACAGCTTGTTTTGGAAGAATACACTTTGGAAGAAGGAGCTAAAAGTGACATTACGCGTATATTCAAAGAAGCACAAAGATGCCGGGATACGGTTAAAGAACTGCTTGAATTTGCCCGTCAGACCCGTCATGAAATGCGTTCGCATGACGTAAACACGGCTATTTCGCGTACATTGTTTTTGCTGGAGAATCAAACGCTTTTTCATAATATTGAAATTGAAAAAAATCTTTCTCCATCTCTTCCTGAAATATATGGGGATATACAACAGCTCAATCATGTTTTTATGAACATAATATTAAATGCCGCAGATGCAATGGAAGGAAACGGCAAGCTAAAAATAAAGAGCTATAAGCCTCCGGAAAAAGATGTTGTTGTTATAGAAATATCGGATACAGGGCATGGGATACCTGAAAATATTCTGGCTCATATATTTGAACCTTTCTTTACAACCAAAGAAGAAGGCAAAGGTACCGGTCTGGGATTAAGCCTTGCTTACAGTATTTTGGAAAACCACCATGGAAAAATTATTGCAAAGAGTGTTGTTGATAAAGGAACTACTATTATAATCGAGCTTCCGGCAGTAAATCCTGACAAGGGAGAATGCGAAAATTGAAAATCACCCAAGACACAACACATGTTCTTGTTGTTGATGATGAAGAAGGCATAAGAACTGGAGCTGAAAGAATCCTTGTCCGGATGGGTTTAAAGGTTATTACAGCTGAAAGGGGAGATAAAGCGCTTGATATCCTGGATAAACAAAAGGTTTCTATAGTTCTTCTGGATTTAAAAATGCCCGGACTTGACGGAATGCAGGTTTTGGTAAGAATCAAGGAAAAGAATCCTGACATTCTTGTGATAGTAATTACCGGCTATGCTACTGTTGAAACTGCTATAGAAGCTATGAAGCATGGCGCATATGATTTTATCGCGAAACCGTTTGAGCCGGAGCATTTAAGAATAATAGTAAACCGGGCTTTAGAAAAGATCAGATTGACTTTTGAAGCCGAAATTCTTGAGCTTGAAAGAAAAAGAACTTTAGCTGATCTGGGAACGGAAAAAAGCCGCATAAGAACCATAATTGAATCTCTTCCAAACGGAATTGTAGTAACCAATTCAAGTGGGCAGGTTGCGCTTATGAACCCGGCTTTTTTAAGGCATTTGGATATAGACCCGGTTGATAATTCTACTGACGAGCATATAGAACATTATGTTAAAGACGAGGGTTTTTGTTCGCTGGTTATGAAAATTTCACAAGGCTGTTATGGTGATATGGGAAGCATTTTGCCATATGAGTTTTCAACAAGTGACGACAAATTTCTAATGGCAAGGTTAAGACCCGTTTTAGGGGACGAAAATGAATGTCTGGGAGCAGTTATATCGGTAGAAGATATTACGGCATTGAAAGTATTAGACAGACTCAAATCCGAATTTGTTGCAAAAGTATCCCATGAATTAAGATCTCCTCTTTCGACTATACATGAGCAGTTAGCTTCTGTCTTAAATGATATGGCAGGCGGTGAATCTGATGATGAAAGACAGCTTTTGTCCCGCGCCAAGGAAAAAACAAGCGGCCTTATTTCTCTTATAGGTGATCTTCTCGACCTTTCGCGTATTGAAGCAGGTATGGTAAGTAAAGAACTTAACCCGGTGTGTATAAAAACACTGCTTAAGAGTATATTGGATTTTCTTGGTACCAGAGCTAAAACTAAACAACAGTCGCTTGAGCTATGTTTGCCTGAAAGTGACCTGCCTTCCATCAAATCAGACCCGCTGGCTCTTGAAAGCATTTTTGGCAATCTTATTACAAATGCCATAAATTATACTCAGGAAGGAGGGGAAATAAAAGTTGATGCCTGTTTTGATGGAAAAAATCTTGTAATAGAAATAAAAGATAATGGTTTTGGTATCGATCCAACGTATATTGATAAAATTTTTGATAAATTCTTCAGGATAAAAAATGAAAAAACAAGATTTATAACAGGAACCGGCTTAGGGCTTCCTATAGTAAAAGGTCTTTTGACCGATCTTGGCGGATCGATTTGCGTTAAAAGCGTTTTGGACAAAGGAAGTATTTTTACAGTGTCGCTTCCCGTGGGCGAGTATGGTGATCGAGAATCAGGGGGATAAGCGTTAAATCTATATTCGATCTTTTGCAAACCGGCCAGTATAGATATTTGCCATATGGCTGATATTGGTTTTAATATTTTCTATTCTTTGAACAGTCTGATCCAGGAGGAATTCTATGAGTCTTAAAAGCAAGCTGGAAAAGGGGAATTTTGTAATTTTGGCCGAACTTGAACCACCCAAGGGAATTGATGTCTCTTCGATGCTGGCAAACGCTAAAAGAGTTAAAGGAATTGTTGATGCTTTTGTAGTACCAGAAATGAGCAATGCCGTGATGCGTATGAGTTCTCTTGGAGGTGCATTATTACTGAAAGGAAAAGGGTTGGAAACCATTTTTCAGGTAAATTGCAGAGACCGAAACAGACTTGCAATACAAGCTGATCTTCTTGCGGCAGGTGCTTCAGGGATTTCCAACGTTATGGCTGTAACTGGTGAAGAAACACGTTTTGGTGATCATCATGAAGCAAAAGCTGTTTATGATCTGGATTTGATTGAGCTGATACGCACAATCAATTGCCTTAACAATGGCAAAGATATGGCGGGTGTTGAGCTGGCCGGGTCTCCCGAATTTCTTATCGGGTCCACTGTTAATGCAGGAGCAAGCGGTCAGGCTTTAACGCTTGAACTTAAGATAATGAAAAAAAAGATAGAAGCAGGGGCCAATTTTTTTATTACTCCTGCTTTGTTTGAAGTAAAAGGAATTCAACCTTTTTTGGAAAGAGTAGACCTTTCAAAAGTAAAAATAATTCCTACTGTACTTTTACTAAAATCTGCCGGAATGGCTAAATACATAAAACAGCACATGGACAATATAATGATTCCTGATTCTGTAGTAGAACGCATACAAAATGCTCCCGACAGAGTGCGCGAATGTGTGAAAATTGCTTCTGAAACCGTTTCAATGCTCAAAAATGAAGGATTTGCCGGAGCTTTTATTTCAACTCTGGGATGGGAAAATAAACTTTCCGAAATATTGGAATAAAGCAGGAAATCTTTATCTTACTGTTCTAACCGTTCAAGCGGTTAGAACAGTACCTTCAAAAGAATCCTCCTTTTTTATGAGCCGAAAAATAGAATGATATACATAAAGGTAGAAAAATATTACCATAAAAAATCTGTTAATAAGCTATATAATTGTTGAATATAATAAAATAAACAAATTATAAGTTTTGTGTAACTAACTTTTGGTTTTAGAATATTTTATTTTTTAATCTTTCCAGAGTTTCTTGCAATGGTGAAGCTATCCAAAACTTTATAATCACTTGTTGACCGGCCCTCTGGTCCCCAAGATGACAGTAAACATATTGAAAGTATTGTCTTTTTCAAAACACGATTGGGTTGAAAGTTTCTCGAAGTTCGAAATGATGTGTAATATCAGAGGGGTATATTAAATTCCCATAGAAAAGAAGACGTGGCAACGTCCAATTCGATTGTATGCTGAATTAGGCTGAAAGATGGCTGATATTTATGGATATTTGTTATAATTATGCACATGCAACCTTTATGGTTCCATTTTCATACTTTACTCTTTATTCATAAATTGCGGAAGCACTCCATTTTTCAAATACGCTGCAAATTCGCTTGCACAATGGAATTCTATTGAAACCTCAAATAAAATAATATTTGATTTTTACATAAATTGTGTAATATTTAAGGCTAAATTCTATTCAAAAGGAAATTAGCTATGCTTATTGAAATTAGTGTCACAAATTTCAAGTCTATTCAAACAAAGCAAACCCTCAGTTTGATGGCAAGTACTGCTTCTGAGCTGCGGAATCAAAACACCTTTCCCATTTTTGAACAGGACACGCCACGCTTACTTCGTTCTGCCGCCATTTATGGACCAAATGCTTCCGGTAAAACCAACTTCATAGAAGCGATTGAATTCATCAAGGATTTTGTCGTTGAGTCATCCAAGGAGGGACAAGAAGGGAAGCCTGTCGACGTCAAGCCTTTTCTATTTGATTACCACAATCGAAACAAGCCAAGCGAATTTGAGATATTGTTCATGCAGGATGGAATTCGATACCAATATGGTTTTGCTGTTAACCGCACCCATGTCACACATGAGTGGCTAATTGCATATCCAGAAGGACGCCCCCAGCGCTGGTTTGAAAGGGAGTTTAACATTGATGAAAAAAGTTACAGCTGGTATTTTGGAAGCAAGTTTAAGGGACACAAAATCGTGTTGCAGGAGGCAACGCGCACCAATGCCCTTTTTCTTTCTACATCTGTTCAACTTAATAATGACCAGTTGAAGCCCATTTATAATTGGTTCTATCAAGAGCTCCACGTAATCACTAGCGTAGCTGGTCTCCCACCGACATATTCAACCGCTATGTGCAGGACTGATGAAGGCAGGCGGAGAATTCTTAAATTTCTGAATGCTGCTGATCTGAGCATTGCAGACATCAAAGTTGAGATGAAAAAATTCGACTCAACCGCTTTGCCTTCCGACATGCCAGAGCCAATAAAGGATTTAATCAGGAAAGACCTGGATGGCACAGAAATTCCCGATCTTAAATTCTTGCACAGTGTAAAAAATACAGCGGAATTAGTTCCTCTTGATGACGATGACGAATCCGTTGGGACTAGAAAATTGTTTGCCATTTCCGGCCCCTGGCTTGATATACTCGACAATGGACATGTTCTGATTGTAGACGAAATGAATAATAGCATGCACCCCCTGATGGTGCGCTTTCTCATCGGGTTGATCAACAATCCCGAGAGTAACAAGCATAATGCACAGGTGATTTTTTCGACCCACGATACATCTGTGCTCGACAATGATCTGTTCCGTAGAGACCAAATTTGGTTCACGGAAAAGGACAGCGCCAATTCCACTAAGTTGTATCCATTGTCCGATTTCACTCCTAGAAAAGGGGAGGCTTTGGAAAAAGGCTACCTAAAGGGGAGGTATGGGGCGTTGCCTTATATCGGCGAGATGAGGTTTTGATGGGTTCAGACAATCTATTTCACAAACGCAAGCAACGGGGCATTGCATCCTTAAAAAGAAAAAAGGCTAGTAGAGCCCCCTATGATCGCGTGTTGATAGTTTGTGAGGGCTCCAAGACAGAGCCAAACTACTTTAAAGAGATACGGGATGCCTACCGTCTCCATTCCACCAACATCGAGATTTGCGGTGAAGAATGCGGCTCAGATCCCTTAAGTGTTATCAAATACGCCATAAGCAGATTTAAGCAAGATCCAGATTATGACCGTGTTTATTGTGTGATTGATCGTGACAGACATGCTAACTTTGATGACGCCATAGACAAATTACTCCAAAACAGTCGAAGAAAGGGCATCATTTTCTCCCCAATTATTTCCGTCCCCTGTTTCGAGTTCTGGCTACTGCTCCATTTCTACTATACAACCCATCAATTCTCTAGTCCGGTCGGATCATCAGATTGTGCATTGGTAATCTCCGAACTGACCAAAAACGGGCTAATACCCTCTTACAGCAAGGAAGCTCGGGATATCTTCTCCTTGACAAAACATCTGCTTCCTCAGGCCATCAAAAATGCCAAACAATTGCAGCGTTATAACCAAACCACTGGCACAAACAATCCTGCTACCAACATGCATGAACTCATCCAATATTTGATTGCACTAGTTCCACCTTAAACCTTTATTCCAATCAAAATGGGGAAAGGTTCGGGGACGAACCTTGAATTGGAGCAATATTGAAAATCACCATACAGAGCCAACAATCAGTTTCTGCCGATAAAGACGGCAGAACTGCACGTTAATCCCAGATCCATTTGATTGACAGCTGGTCGACATGCACAGGAATACAATTAAAGAAAAAACGAACAGAAGCATAGGGAGAGGATCATTGATCAAAGGTCTCAGAAAGCGGAACGAACAGTAACTGTTTATATTTTGGAGAAAAAAAATGTGGCCCCATGAAATGACATTATTGACATCGTGGTATGGATTGTTAGTTATAACTATTTTTGGATTGGTAGTTCTTGAATACGCTGAATCATTGTTGAGCTATTCGCGTTACCAGTCTTTTATAAAATGGTCCCGTACAGAAATCGTTATTATTTTGTTGATCTGCATGTTCATTACTTTGCTGATTGTGGATATAAGTCATACCCTTGAGATTGTAATTTTCTATGTCTATTTATTTTTATTATTTATTTATCCTTTATTAACCTTAGTTCTTGCAATGATTCAAAAGAATAAAAACTTCTCTCTTAACGGGAAATTGGTTTGCAATGATCTTAAGTTAAAATTGGATGGAGAAAATTTGACGGAGATTGACTCGCTTTTGAAGCTGTTACCAAAATGTGAGGAAATCAACGATGAAGTTATTGTGCAATCTCTTTGTGATGATCGCCCTGAAGTTCGAATGGCCACTGCAACTGTTGCAAAGCAATTAAAAATCGATGAACCTTTGATTTCCTGCATTCAGGGTAAACCCAAAGACTTTAAAAGATTGTCGGATTCAAAGGACAAGAGGGTAGTACCCCATCTAATAAAACGAGCGGAACATTTTTTGAAATGTGCCAAAGAAAAAAAAGGGGGAAATAGAACGAGTTTAATTGTAGATGCCATTACTTGTTTCAATGTCTCGAATATAGAAAAAACAACCGCTGAATACATAGTCAATATTTTTAAAGAATGTGATTACAATGATAGAAAGGTTATTCTTAAAAAGATATTTAAGCTTGATGAAAATGGAGACAAACTTTGCTCTTTGTTATTGAACGCATCAGAAAAAGATGGCAGTGAAAAAGTTGCTGAAACTTTCTGGGCGCTATTAAAGGCAAACCAGCTTAATCGTAATGCCTGGCAAGGGAGTGGGCGTATTTTATGGAATAAATTCAGTAAACTGATTGCAATAGATATATGCGGCAGCAACTCTTCAACAAGAAAACTTGCCGCAACCACCTGTATGAATCTCATTGATGAAGCTATGATTTTAGAGGGTATTGTTGGAGACCTTTCGGATTTTTCTTATCTTGTGAAATTGGGATATCCGCCTTTTTTAAAGCAGCTCATACTTAATGCAACCTCAAATAGTTCTGAAAGCCGCGCCTTGAATTCAATTCATGCTTTTGCCACACAAGTGGAAGAAAATGTGATTCCCGTGCCACTGTTAAAGATTCTTGGTGAAATGGATAACGTCAGCCTACCTGTAAAAGAGTATGAATCAAAACAAATTCCCGTATCAGAAGAACTTCGGGATGCATTAAGACTATTATTTGAACCCAGGATAATAGATGGTTTGTTTAATATTAAAGCTGCCATGCGTGGGTCGATGGTAAAAGTTGCGAAAACGTTCAGAATGGAATCAAAACTCTTGGAAGTTATTCAGGGAAATGATGATGATTTCAAACGAATCGCGTACTTAGATATTCCAGAGTACAATGAAAGACTCATAAAACTTGTCAAATCCGCTGATGATGAAGAACTGTCTATCATATCAATAATTTTGGATGCATGGTCAGAAAATGGGGGTGTGTCAAAAGAGAATTTAAACTACCTTGTTGGAAAGTTATTGAAAATTGCAAAATCTGCTAAAGGCAAAAAACTTCCAATTGTCTTGATGTTAATAGAGATGTGGACAAAAAACGGTTTTCAACCTGAAGCGAATTTAAAAGGTTTGCTTGATTTGATAAAATCAGCATCTGATCCGGTGGCAAATAAAATTATCACCTTTTTAATCGATCAAAAGGATCTCTCGATATTTACCAGTTTTTTGAATTCAGAGGGTAAGATTCAAGAGGTTTATTACCATGATCTGGAAAAATGTTCGAAACATTTTATCCAGGTTTTTGGAAAAGACGCATGGGAATCAATACAAACAGTTAAAATTAAAGAGCAAAAGAAGAGTGGGGTAAGTGCAGCAGGTTCTTCTATCCACCCGCCAGCGTATCCTGAATTGACGGAAGACTATTTTGACTTTGAATTGGTTGATTCAAAGGAGCTTTCAATGACTGGAGCCGGTATCAACGATTTCCAATCTGCTATTTCCAAATTAAATGAATCGAATTATAACCAGGCAGCCGTTTTATTTCGTAGTGCTATACAGAACGGGGTGAATGATCTTTGTGAAAACTATGCAAAGGCTGAACTTGCCAGGATCGCTTTAAAAGAAAACAATTTAATAGATGGAATTCAACTGTTTGCTTCAGTGCTCAAAGATGACCGAGTTCTGTATGAAAGTGCCCAACTTGCAGCCCAGTATTTATTTTTAATATACAAAGAGCTGGGACGTGAATCTGAAGTCTTAAAATTGGAGGGTCTTGCAACGATGACCATGAAGAAATCCAATCAATCCTTCTCTCCTGACGAAGCAAGGCGTGTAAAAAAACTGGTTAATGCCGGTAAAATAAATCAGAAGGCTCAGAAAACAGATTCAATCGTTGAAAAAGCGATTAAGGATTTAATAAAAGAATGTGAATGGCACATTATGAATGCAAACCAATATGAAACCAAGAAAGAGGAATTTAAACGCCGCGAAAACAATATCGTTCGCCCCATCGGTGAAAAACTGCACAAAGAAGGCGGTCTTGCATTAATGAGAAACGTATATCAGCAAGTAGAAAAAGTAATCATAGAAAAACATCAAAAAAGCTGTGATTCCGCCTTGAATATGAAATGGGGCCGAATTGGAGATTGGCGATCATAATGTTGCGTATGTATTCTTAAGCAAATCTTATTCTTCGTTCACGGATTCTCTAATCTTCCAGAACCCGACATACTTCCACATGATTGTATAGGGACGGTGTCCCTCGCATTAATCCGTCTTGGTTGAAATCATTGGTAATTTGGTCAGTGGCTGATAGAGCCCTCAAGCATTATGGAGACAATAATTTTCACATTTTTTATCATGATTTTGATATTCAAATTAAATTCTCGACTTGGAAGAGATCAGTGTCAAACCTTGATTTGTGATTGGGTACTCATATTTACAGATCAAGGCAACCCCATTTTCTCTACTTCCCTTTCCTCAAGTCGGACGTACACAATTAGTGGGCCTCACATTATACTGTTACTGCTTCAAAAGCAACACTCAGAGATTCTGCCTTTTCGTCAAATCGCCTTTCACGCTCAACCATACAAATTGTATTCGGATTTTCCGTTGCTCCTGTCATGAGACCGCCGCAATGTCTTGCCGTCAACCGCATTGTAGACGGTTCGGGGTCGATGGGATGGGAGCAAAAAAGAGAATGGTTGCGGCAAAAGGAGCTGTTCAATCGTTTTTAAATGATTGCTATCAAAAGCGGGACATGGTTTCTATGATAGTTTTCTGAAAAGATCATGCAGAAATAGTTCTTGAACCCACAGCCAGTGTGGAACTTGCTGCACGACGCTTAAAAGAAATTCCTGTAGGCGGTAAAACACCGCTTGGCGCCGGTATCCTTGAGGCATACCGTCTTTTGGAACGGGTTGGCAGGAAACGTCCTGAGATGCGCTTTCTCATTATGCTTATTACGGACGGGCGTTCAAATCAGTCGATAACCTCAATGGCGCCCGATGAGGAAATCGCACGCATGGCTGCATTGTTGAACGGGCAGCCGGGAGTTGATATTATTGTCGTGGATACCGAAGAAAAAGGGCGCTTTACGACAATGGATCGTGCTGCATCCATGGCTGCGCTGCTTGGTGCAAATTACTACACTATTGATGATCTTAAGGCTGAAACACTGATTAATATTGCAATAGCTATATATAATCCAAAAAAGAAATAAAAAAACAAATAATATTGGTGAACTTTATTTAAGTTACATAAAAATTTCCACGGGCTTATTTTGTTGTACAGGTTTAAAATATATGCGCTTAACTTTCGAGTCCCAGATCATGGGCTCTCCTGTGTAAGGATTTCCAAATTCTCCTTTATGAGTATCAAGAAATTGCTGCATATTCTCCGGAGCTATGTTTTCCGTACTTGATAAGACTTTCAGTGTTGCAAGTCTTCTTAATCCCTCAAGGTTATATCCTTTATCTATATACCCTATAAATTTCGAAATGTCTGGTTCAGTTATCGAAGCTAAGATCTCTCCAACAGGGTTATACAGGAAAGAAAATTTGACTTGCTTATCAGTATTGGCAAAACCATTCCTTGCAACCTCAGCAGCAAATTTTTGCGGTGTCATTTCTGACAGTTCAATCTCTTTTTGGTATAAAGAAAAATATCTGTTCCTTGTAGCATTTTGTTTTAAAAGGTTGGTTGGAGGCCATTTTGTTTTAGACCGATGAAGCAAATCCATCCCAAAAATCCAGAAATAAGTTTCACCATGTAATGCTTTTGTCAGTGATGTAGCATTTTGATCAAATGGCCTTAGTATCATCTCAACAGTTTTCTGTTGCTTAAAATTTAAACTATGACGTGAGCAAAGCTCTGCAACAAATCTGATATCTGTGCTTAAAATTGAATAAGAATAAAGTTTTGGTAGCAGGGTTTTTGTGTTTATAGCAATAAAACGCCAAAATTCAGCATCATTTTGAATTGAATTTAATGCGCTGCTCAAATCACCATGTTGAGCAAAGAGCGCTATTTGCATGAGTTTTACTTTATGAATATTTCGAATTGTTGAAAAATCAAGTGCCGGAGTACAAAAACTGTATTCCAATGGCTCTACATACTTATGAAAATTGTATAACTTATCGTACCTCCCAAGCAGTTCCTTGTTATTTTGCAAAAGACTGTCAACTTCGTTATGGTTTGCTAAAACGTAATCCAATATCCCATTGTCTTTTCGTACATAAAACTCAGGCATTCTCACCCGCGAGGAGCGCGTTTTTTTGCGATTGCTCAATCTGTTTGTTGGTCGGGAATTTGGAGCCGGCACTGAACTTGTTCGGGAGATAGTGCTACTCCTCCTGCGCTTTGGTCGCTCCGAAGGAGGGGTGAAGAATACTTTATTCTTGTTTGCGGATGCAAGTTTTTTACAGGTGTTTATATCCCCTTTAATAGCAGCTGTCTTAAGATTACGGAGTATCTCTTCTTCTTTAACGAAAGGCGGTCCTCCGGATGGTGATGTGAAACCAAGTAATGCTATCCATGCATTATCAACCTGTAAAACTTCAGGAACGGGGGCGTTTAAATCCTCCATCATAAGAGAGTCAGGCTTTTCATCATATAGTATAATCCAGGAAAACAGTGCTACATAGAATAGAACTATTGCTATTCCGAACCTCTTTACTCCTGTTCTTGCAATATCGTTGTCATCCTTGTATCCACTGCGGGAATATCCTGAACAGCACTTTTTGATAAATTTAAGAAAGATCGAAAAAACAACTATCAACCAACTGGGTATAATTACAAATAGAATAAATGTAATAAGTACGCTCATTATGCCTTTTGTTTTCGATAATTGATGGGCTGATATTACATTGGAACAATAGTTTCTGATTGCAAAGCACAAGATAATCAGGAAGCATAACTTTAAAAGAAAAATGCATAATGGGGTATAAATAAAAACATCTATACTTACATTTTTATTCATAGTTATAGTTGTAGGAAGATATAGTTTAATAACAAGATCAGTAAGAACTTTTGCCAAGGCTGCCGGAAGAAATGACCACGCAAAAATACGATAAAGATCATCAAATGATGCTTTGCCTCCCAGCTTTTGACCTACCCACAACTCAATTCGTGGATAAATCAACGTGATTATTATGCCCATTAATGGACCAAATAAAGCACCTAACAGTAAAGCAAACGGAACAGAGACAAATGAAGTTCGAAGAAACAGGAATGTCATCATCAGGGCGCCATTGATAGCATTAATTGCTACAGCGGTGAATATAGATTGATTCAGTGATAGCTCTCGCATGGCGCGGGGGCTGAATATGGCAAGAAGATACTTTTTAATGATCATTGTAAATCCTTTCACTGGCGAATTCATTTAATAATCAATCAGGATAGGGGAAGATCAGTGTCAAATCTTGCTTTGTGATTGGATACTCATATTTACAGATCAAGGCAACCCCATTTTCTCTACTTCCCTTTCCCCAAGTCGGGCACACTTTATTGGTGGATCTCATATTATACTGTTACCGCATCAAAAGCAACACTCAGAGGATATTGGAGACACCCTTAAAGATTGATATTACAGCATGTTTACTTTAGGTTTTTTGTAAAGCCATGCTGTGGTAATTTGCAACAGTATGGCTTTATTTGTGCCGTAAAACTCAACATTGATATAACTATCTATAAAATCTGATTAATATTTCGTTATTGTTTTTATAATTTATCGTTACTTACCTATAGTGCCGTAAATTCCATCAGTTCATAAATTTTATGTTTTGGAATTAATTAGCCGGGCTTATCTGCTATTATTATAATATTATCAAATTGTTGTGAAATAATTATGCCTTATGTGGTGAGTTGGCATATGCTTTGCTCTATATATAAACCTAAAAGAAAATAAAAAATTAATTAAATATATATAAAAACCAAAGGAGAAAAAAATGGCAAGTCAAAAAGAGCAAAGAAGCAAAGTGGGATATGGATCTACTTACAGAAAAGGTAATACTAAAGAAACTAATCCAACCGAAATAAAAACCGTTTTGGGAGGACAGACCTGGATGGTAAAACCTGACAAAAGCGCGCATACAACCAATCCCTGTATATGGATGCAGGCCGGCCTTGTGAATTTTAAAGATTGTAATAATTTTTATGATTGTACCACATGCAAATATGATCTTGGCATGAGTAAAAAAGTAGAAAAAGGAAACAGCATCAGCTGGCAGGATGCAATGAGAACAAAGCCTTATTTAAACAGGATTTGCAGGCACAGCCTTACAAACAGGATTGAAAAGAGAGCCTGCGCCTATGATTATAAATGTGCAACATGCGATTTTGACCAGTTTTTTGAAGATGTCTGGACAACCAAAAACAAGGCAATGCCCGGCGAAATCCAACAGGTAAAAGGCTTTGATGTTCCCGTGGGTTATTATTTCCATAACGGCCATACATGGGCAAGAATTGAAAGCGGAGGATTTATCAGAATCGGGCTTGACGATTTTTCTTTAAAATTATTAGGCAAAGCCGATGCGTTTGACCTTCCGCTAATGGGAAAAGAACTTGATCAGGGAGCAGCCGGTTGGGGATTAAGACGCAAAGATAACAAGGCGGATGTTCTTTCTCCGGTTGATGGTGTAATAGTTGAAGTAAATGCCGATGTAAGGGAAAAACCCGAACTTGCAAACCGTGAACCTTATGGAGACGGCTGGCTCTTTATGGTGCGTTCACCGGACATCAAGAAAACGGTTAAACAGCTTATGGATGATACGAATAGTCTCGGATGGATAAGTGAAGAAGTAGTTGCGCTTGAAAGAATGGTGGAAGATGTCGCCGGACCTCTTGCAGCTGATGGCGGCTATTTTATGGAAGATATTTACGGAAATCTTCCGGGTCTTGACTGGAGTAATCTTACAAAAACTTTTCTTAAAACATGATTTTGCAATGAATAGATGTAGGGGGCAGAGCACATGGCGGCATATGAAATGCCGCCCTACGGAATGTGAGATTGTAAGAGATATTGCGATTGGCGCCATACGGTAGATGATGTAGGGCGGGGTTTTACACCCCGCCAAATATTTCATAATTCGAAATTATTTATTCGATAGAGCCACTTTCAAAACGTTTCAGTTTGGTCAAGCTCAAGGCGGGAGAAAATTTCAACCATAGGAATACATTTAGTATTTCGAGGATTGAAATTTGAGCCCAACGCAGAGATCGGCCAAAATGGGGCGTTTTGAAACTGGCTCGATATTCTACATTCAGTTTTTTTTAACAAACCTGATAAAATAAGTCAGCGTTTATATGAATCAGAGAACCTTGTATAGCGAGGGTATAAATGGAATCTCTCCGATTAAATAAAGAAAACAAAAAAAGCTCCCCCTGTGTATGGATGCAGGCCGGAGTTGTTCGCTCAAAGAATTGTAATGCTTTATATAACTGTGCGACCTGCCAATATGATATAACCATGACTGATATGGCAGATACAAACAAAAATATTGCCGGAAAAAGTACTGCCAAAGGTAAAAAGCATAAAAACATTGTACACTGGATGGAAAAGCTGAAAGATTTACCTGTATCAAAAAGACCATGCATACACCATATGAAAGGCCGGATAGATTTCAAGCCCTGCGGGCATGATTATATGTGCGTAAATTGTGAGTTCGACCAGTATTTTTCTGATCAATATACTGTTCATGCAACTGTTAACCCGGTTGAAGTATTAAATGTTCAGGGATTCAAAATTCCTCAGGGCTATTATCTTCATAAAGGACATGCATGGGTCAAGATTGAAGAAGGAAAAACCGTAAGAATAGGACTTGATGATTTTGCACTTAAAGTATTCGGTCCGCTTGAACAAATTGAAGCTCCACTTATTGGAAAACAGCTGATACAGAACAAATCGCAGATTACCATAAAACGCGGCAATCGCTGTGCAACTTTGCTTTCACCTGTTAGTGGAGTGGTAACAGACATCAATCCTAAATTAAGAGAGGATGCAATGCCGGCCGGAAAAAATCCTTATACTGACGGCTGGATTTTAAGAGTTCACTCTGAAAAATTAAAAGATGACATAAAGAACCTTTACATTGCCGATCAATCAAAGGAATTCATGAAAAAAGAAGTAGATGTTCTTTACAAAGCTATCGAAAATTCCGGTCAGCTTTTAAATACCGACGGAGGCTTTCTTGCCGAAAATATTTACGGTAATATACCGCAACTTGGCTGGGAGAAACTAACGCAGCTATTTTTACGGTCTTAATCTTTTAATCTCATCATCTAAAAGTATTTTGCAGTACCTGCACAACTGATCCGATTTCCGGTCAACATCTTTCTCTGTCCGGCAATAATGCATTATACATGAATGATCTTTGCAATGCAGAAGATTGAATGTATGACCAAGTTCATGGATTGCTTCTTTGACAATTCTTTCCGGTAATGAAATACTTTCTCTGATTCCTGAGAGGCAATCTTTAAGCCTGTATATCGATACTATAGAGGTTCTTCCCCCGAGCTGGGCTTCTCCGTATACATGTGTCAGTATAGGAATGAATAGATCTACATCGGTTACGGCAAGAACTTTGAGTGCATACTCAGGTGCACAGCTTTCCAGCTTTCCTAAAATCGATGTAGAATTATGCTGATTCCGGCCCGGATCAAAAGCAAAACCGATATTTTCAAGCAATGGTTTAACCATAGCCTGAAAACCGAATCTATGGCTTATCACCTTTTTAACAGACCCGATTATTTTTGCATCAATATTTCCGATAGGAGAAATGATGATTTTATGTTTGGAATCTATATTCAAGCTTATAGACTAAGGTTTTATTATGTTGTATCGTTTAATCTTGCTGTAAAGTGTTGACCTGTCAATCCCTAATACTTTGGCTGTAGCGGATATATTCCAATCGTTTTCAGAAAGTATTCTGTTAATATGGTTTTTTTCAATTCCTTCAAGGGTGTTCTTGGATGGAATATAAATTCCATCAGGCCGGAAAATAGGCAAATCCTGAGGGATAATGTTTCTTTTTTTTGCGATAACAACCGACCGCTCTATTGCATTTTCAAGCTCTCTTACATTACCCGGCCATTCATAAAGCATCATTTCATCCATTGCATCACGACTTATACGGTCAATTTGCTTGTTTGTTTCCTGTGTAAAACGATGGAGAAAGTGATCGGCCAAAAGCGGAATGTCTTCCTTTCTTTCTCTTAATGAAGGCATTTTAAATGAAACGACATTCAACCGGTAATATAAATCTTCTCTGAATATACCTTTTGCGATAGCTTCCTGAAGGTTTCTGTTTGTGGCGGCAATAATCCTGAAATCCGCTTCTATAGGCTGAGTGCCGCCAACCCTGTAAAATATACGATCTTCAAGCACCCGCAACAGATCGATCTGCATTCGCATGCCGATCTCTCCGATTTCATCCAGAAAGAGTGTTCCTCCATGAGCCATCTCAAGACGGCCTTTTTTTGTAGTTTTAGCATCGGTAAAAGCTCCTTTCTGGTATCCGAATAGTTCACTTTCCATCAGATTCTCAGGTATGGCGCCGCAATTAACCACTACAAAAGGACCCTGGCATCTTGTGCTGTGTGTATGTACGGCCTTTGCTGCAAGACCTTTTCCCGTGCCGGTTTCACCAGTGATAAGCACCGTAGTATTTAAAGGAGCAACATTTTGTATAAGCTCAAATACTTCCTGCATTACACCGGATTGACCTATCAGGCTTTCAAATCTTGTTGTTTCCTTGAATTGTTCTCTAAGATAAAGATTTTCCCTTGCCTGAGCCTGATTTTCCAGTATTTTTTCTATAAGAACACCAAGCTCATGCGGGTCAAAAGGTTTGAGAAGATAATCATATGCTCCTTTTTTCATAGCTTCAATTGCGGTTTGTATGGAGCCATATGCCGTAATCATAACAACGGAAACATCAGGGTCGCTTTCTTTAACTGCTTTTAATACTTCAAGGCCGCTTATTCCTTCCATCTTTATATCTACAAGCAGTATATCAAATCGGGTGTCTTTGATTTTATCAAGAGCTTCTTCCCCGCTTTCCGCTGTTTGGACCTCGTGGCCGTCTCTTTGAAGCCATCCGGCCAATGATTCTCTCATTATCAGCTCGTCATCAACTATAAGAAGCTTTGCTCTGTTCATCAATAAACCTCCGCAGTTTAAGGAAGCAGGATATCAGTGGCTGGGCTTGAAAGAACATGCTCAGCCGATAAGAACGTTAGTCATTAGAACTTTTAAATTAACGTTTTATTGGAAGATCAATTTTAAAAGTGGTTCCTTTACCTTCTTTGGAAACAACATTTATTGAACCCCCATGATCCTGAATAATTCCATAAGCAAGGGAAAGACCAAGCCCAACGCCTTTACCCTGTTTTTTTGTAGTAAAAAAAGGTTCGAATATTTTAGTCAGATTTTCTTTTGTAATGCCTATCCCCGTATCTTTAAATGTAACTAAAATACTACCTTTTTTCGGAAAATGTTTTGTTTCAATCGTTAAAACACCCTCACCATAAGATTCCATAGATTCGACAGCGTTCGATATCAAATTCATCACAACTTGTTGGAGCTGATCTTCCGAACCGATAATATCCGGTAAGTTTGGATCAAGCTTGTTTTTGATTTTTACATTGTTTATCTTAATAAGGTTTGAATTTAAAAAAAGAGTTTGCTCGATAAGTTTATCAAAATTTAATGGCTTTAACTCCATCTTGTTCTGTCTTGAAAATGCAAGAAGATAAGATACAATTCTGCTTGTCCGTCTTGTCTCTTTTTCCATAAGGTTAAGATAACGTACAATCTCATCCATATCTTTAATTTCGGAGGGGTTTTCCTGAATCATGCGTTTTATAAGTATAGTAAGATTAAGAACACCGGCTATGGGATTGTTGATTTCGTGAACTACCGATGCTGAGAGCTTGCCTAAAGAAGCCATTTTATCTTTATGGATTAACTTTTCATGAGTTTCCTTGAGTTGGCTTGTACGTTCCTCGACCATTTTTTCAAGGCGCTTTGTAATCTCTTCCTGCTCTTCCATATGCTTTGTTATATCTCTGCTTATTTGGATAAATTTTACGATCTTTCCGTTTTTTTCCCAGACAGGATATATATTAACCTCAATATGCCGGACTTTATTTTTAAGGTCTATATGTTTTCTTATCTGTTGAACCGGTCTTTTGGTACGTATAACTTCATTCAGCGGGCATATCATCCCATTGCTTGTGCATGCTGAAGGGTTTTTTTGAAGAACTTCGTAACATTTGCGTCCAATAACTTCTTTTCCTGAACAACCTATGCCTTTAAGCAGGGATTCGTTGGCATCGACTATAGTCATATCAGGCGTAATTACAGATATGAAATCCTGGATACCGTTTAAAATGGTTTCCATGGCTTTATTCTGTTCCCTGAGTTTTCGTCCTTCATGATTTATTACCTTCCAGAAAATTTCGAACACTTGATTCGAAAGTATGCGTATTCTGGGAGGTCTTGTTTTTAAAATATCTTCAAGGATTTTCGGATCAGGGTTTAAAATTATTATCAGTTGTATGTTGTATGAGATATCATAAAGCTCATGATAGTCGACAAGTGTAATAAGACCTTTATTATTCGCAAACAACATGCCGGGGCTTTGGGGGTCCGGATCGGCAACGGCAATAATGGGAGTGTTTTGGTCACCTTGCTGTTTAAAATAGAAAGTGGTCTTTTCAAGAATTTGCTTGCATAATTCACTTCCGCCTACAAGAGCGATATTGATAATGGGATGAGATGAATACGGCATCTTGAAGATAATCCTTTTTGTTTTATTTTTATACTTTTTTAGCATGATGCAATATAGGATTCAAGATAAAACAATCCGTTATCGAAGTGATTATTATTGTTAATTTTGCTTGACTGGTTACGGGGTATCTTATATATTTTTATAAAACCGCTCAAAAAAACAATCAGATTCATTTAATGTATTCCAAATTATACAATATCAATAGATAGTAATCAGCTGGTACCGGAGTTTTATACCTTTATTCTTAGATTTAGATAAGGAGCACCGCATGGCTGAACGAATCGTTGGATCTGTTATGGTTGTGGGAGGTGGAATCGCAGGAATGCAGTCCGCTCTCGATCTTGCTAATTCCGGATATTATGTATATCTGCTTGAAAAAACATCCGCCATCGGCGGTCTCATGTCGCAGCTTGACAAGACATTTCCTACAAATGATTGTGCGATGTGAGTAATTTCTCCTAAACTGGTCGAGGTCGGCCGGCATTTGAACATTGAACTTCTGATGAATTCCGAACTCCTTGAACTTAAAGGAGAACAGGGAAGCTTTCAGGCGACAGTAAAACAAAATCCTCGTTTTATAGATCTTTCAAAATGTACAAGTTGCGGCGAATGCACAAAGGTCTGTCCTGTAGTCTTATCCAATGAATATGATGAAAACCTCTCAGTGAATAAAGCCGCTTATAAGCAATACGCGCAGGCTATTCCAGGAGCTTATGCTATCCGGAAAAGCGATAAAGCCCCTTGCCGGCTTGAATGTCCGGCAGGACTTAATGTTCAGGGCTATGTCCAGATGGTTGGTCAGGGTAAATATAAAGAAGCCCTTCAGATAATTATGGAGGATTTGCCTTTACCGGGTGTTCTTGGAAGAATATGTCCTCACGGATGCGAGGACTCCTGCCGCAGGTGTGAAGTGGATCATCCTGTTGCAATACGCAATCTCAAAAGGCTTGCCGCGGATAAATTCGATCCGAGGCAAATCAAGATCAAAACTCTTTCCAAAAGAGATGAAAAAGTCGCTATTATAGGGTCAGGTCCGGCGGGACTTTCTGCTGCATATCACCTTGCCCGTAAAGGTGTGCTTTCCACCATATTCGAAGCACTTCCCAGGGCCGGAGGTATGTTAAGGGTCGGCATACCGGAGCACAGGCTTCCCAGAGATGTTCTTGACAATGAAATAGAGGTAATAACAAATCTTGGCGTTGAAATTAAAACCAATACTCCTCTTGGCCCTGATCTGACTGTAGAAGACCTGTTTTCTGAAGGTTATAAATCCGTTTATATAGCGATCGGCGCGCACAAAGGTTTTGATCTTGGCGTTTCCGGAGAAAAAGCAAAAGGAGTGCGACAGGGTGTCGATTTCTTAAGGGAAGTAAACCTTACCGGAAAATCGGAAGTAGGCAAAAATATTGCTATCATAGGCGGCGGCAATGTCGCCATAGATGTTGCAAGATGCGCCGCAAGGCTTGGAGCCGAAAAGGTCAATATAATATACAGAAGAACCCGCGCCGAAATGCCTGCATGGGAAGAAGAGATTCATGCTGCTGAAACCGAAGGTGCTGAAATAACCTATCTTGCCGCACCTGATAAGGTTTTGACTTCGGAAGGAAGGGCTACAGGATTACGCTGTATCCGCATGGAACTTGGAGAACCGGACAGCAGCGGCAGACGCAGTCCCATACCGATTGAGGGGTCAGAATTTATTTTAGATGCTGATCAAGTAATAATAGCTATTGGTCAAAATGTTGATAAATCAAAACTGCCGATAAAACTTGAAATCGGCAAAAAAGGAACAATAGCAGTTGATGCGGTTACCTTTCAGACAAATTTTCCGAATATATTTGCAGGAGGTGATGCTGTTTCAGGTGCTGCTACGGCTATTAAAGCAATTGCAGCAGGAAAAGAAGCAGCCGAGTCGATTGTAAGATATCTTGATGGAAAAGATATGTCCGAAGGCCGGGAACCAATTACAAACGAAAATCCAATATACAGGCCGGTTCCTGAGAACGAACCCATAAAAACAAGAGCTGAAATGCCGGAGCTTTCCATTGAAAAAAGGGCCGGTAATTTTATGGAAGTTGAGCTTGGCTTTTGTGAAGAAGCAGGAAAAGCTGAAGCCCAAAGGTGTCTTAACTGCGGTTACTGCTGTGAATGCTTCCAGTGCGTAGATGCCTGTCTTGCAGAAGCTGTCGATCACAGCCAGAGTGTTGTTGAAAAACAAATAGAGGTAGGTTCTGTAATACTTTGCCCGGGAACCGATACTTTTGATCCATCATCTCTTGATGAACATTATCATTATAAGACAAGTCCGAATGTGATGACCAGCCTTGAATTTGAAAGAATATTAAGCGCATCGGGCCCAACAATGGGGCATCTTGTAAGGCTGAGTGATAATAAAGAGCCTAAAAAAATCGCATGGCTTCAATGCATAGGTTCAAGAGATAACAATAAATGCGGAAACGGTTATTGTTCTTCCGTATGTTGCATGTATGCAGTCAAAGAAGCAATGATTGCAAAAGAGCATTCACACGGCAACCTTGATTGTGCTGTATTTAATATGGATATGCGCACATTTGGTAAAGATTACGAGAAGTATTACAACAAAGCAAAAGACAAAGACGGAGTCCGTTTTATAAAAGCGCGCGTTCACACTTTGGAGGAGGTTAAAGAAAGTCAAAATCTTAAAATAAAATATGCGGATGAATCGGGCATGATGCAGGAAGAAGAATTTGACATGGTTGTGCTTTCTGTAGGCCTTAAAATCCCGCAATCCACGCTTGATCTTGCAAAACGGCTAAATATAGATGTAGATAAGTACGGTTTTGCCAAAAATAAACCTTTCACACCTGTTGAAACATCAAGACAGGGAGTATATGCCTGCGGAATTTTTCAGGGCCCAAAGGATATTCCAAGTTCAGTGACAGAAGCAAGCGCTGCTGCATGTGCTGCTGGAGGCAGGCTTGATGCGGCAAGAGGCACAAGAACAAAAACAGTCCTTATACCTGATGAAATTGATTTAACCGGAAAAGACCCCAGAGTAGGAGTATTTGTTTGCAATTGCGGTGTAAATATTTCCGGTGTGGTAGATATAAATAATTTGGCTGAATTTGCTTCTACCCTTCCTTATGTGGTTTTTACGGGAAATAATCTTTTTACCTGTTCCCAGGATTCTCAAGACAGGATGAAAGAGATTATAAAAGAGAAAGAGCTTAACAGAGTTGTTGTTGCGGCTTGTACGCCTAAAACCCATGAAGGAATATTCATGGATACCCTTGAAGCTTGTGGTTTGAATAAATATCTATTTGAAATGGCAAATATACGCAATCAGGATTCATGGGCTCATTCCAATGACCCTGTTAAGGCAACCGAAAAGGCAAAAAAACTTGTTAAAATGGCGGTTGCAAGGGCTGCAACACTTAACCCTCTTCATGAAAAGAAAATTCCCGTCAATAAAAGGGCACTTGTTATAGGCGGAGGAGTATCTGGAATGAATGCAGCGCTTGGTCTTGCGGACCAGGGCTTTGAAACGGTCATTATTGAAAAAGAACCTAAGCTTGGTGGCATGGCAAACCGGCTTACTTCAACCATTGAGGGAGAAAAGATAGGAGTTTATCTTTCTGAGCTTATAAAAAAAGTATCAGATCATTCTAAAATACAAGTCTTAACCCAGTCTCTTATAGTCGGGTTCTCCGGGTTTAAAGGGAATTTTACTACAGAAGTTATTGTGGGCCCCGGTATGTATGAAAGAAAAATCGATCATGGGGTTGTAATTCTTGCAACCGGAGCAAATGAGTATATCCCAAAAGAATATTTGTACGGACAAGATCCAAAAGTAATTACTCAGGTAGAACTGGCGCAGAAACTTGAAGAAGAAAATGCTGTCGAAGGAGTTGAAAGTGTTGTTATGATTCAGTGTGTTGGGTCAAGAAATGATGAGAATCCGAATTGCTCCAGAATATGTTGCCAGAGCGCTATAAAAAATGCAATCCACATTAAAGAGCTTGACCCTGATGTCAATGTCTATGTTTTGTACAGAGACATGAGGACATATGGACTTCTGGAAGATTATTATACTGAAGCAAGAAGAAAAGGTGTTTTCTTCTTCCGTTATACTCTTGATGAAATGCCGGAAGTAGAGTCAACTGAAGAAGGTTTGATGGTAACATTTAAGGACCATATTTTAGGAAAACGTCTTATGGTTTCAGCAGATATTCTTGCACTTAGCTCCGGCATGAGGCCCACAGATATCACTGAATTATCTTCCATTGTAAAGCTTGCATTAAATGCAGAAGGTTATCTGTTAGAAGCCCATGTAAAGCTAAAACCCGTAGATATGGCAACCGAAGGAGTTTTTGTGTGCGGAACGGCACACAGTCCTAAATTGCTTTCGGAATCAATTGCTCAGGCTTTGGCCGCTGCTTCCAGAGCAACTACATTCCTTTCTCAGGATCAACTAACACTTTCTGCTGTTACTGCCTATGTGGAAGGTGAAAAATGCGCATCATGTCTGATATGTGTAAGGTCTTGTCCTTATGGTGTTCCAAAAATCAATGCTGATGGAGTGAGCGAAATAGATGTTGCTCTTTGTCATGGTTGTGGTGTGTGTGCAGCCGAATGTCCGGCAAAGGCCATAGAATTGAACTGGTATGAGGATGATCAGATATTAAGCAAGGTTGAAGCCTTGCTGGAAGGAGTTCTATGAATCAGGATTTTGAACCGGTTATCATTGCTTTTTGCTGTAATTACTGAGGCTATACTGCTGCGGACCTGGCAGGTTCCATGAGGTTAACTTATCCTACCAATATTAAAATCATACGTGTTCCATGTACCGGAAAAGTTGATATACTTCATATTATGCGTGCCTTTGAAAAAGGAGCTGATGGAGTATATGCCGTAGGTTGCATGGAAGGTGAATGCCATTACAACAGTGGAAACCTAAGGGCAAGAAAGAGAATTGAACAGGCCCAACAAATCCTTGATAAAATTGGGATAGGAGGAGAAAGGGTTCAGATGAGAAATCTTTCTTCAGCAGAAGGGCCGAGGTTTGCACAGTACGCTATTGAAATAGATGAGCTTATAAGAAAACTTGGTCCGAATCCTATTAAAGTTGCCGCCAAAAACAAAGCAGCTTAAGTTATGAACTATAGTAGATGTCGAAGATAAGTGTACATACCCATCACCACGTTTTTCTCCTTAAGGAGAGAGGAAGAATATCGTTGGCGGCATATAAAATGCTGCCCTACGGAAGATGATGTAGGGCGGGGTTTTAAACCCCGCCTTATTTGCCTACCGGTATAACAAAAGAAGAAAGGAGAGGGCACTAAATATGATTGTAGCTGATAAAAAGCCGATAGAAGAGATCATCGAGGATCTGAAAAATTACAATAAAATATTGATACTGGGCTGCAACGAATGCGTAACGGTTTGTGAGGCCGGCGGCAAAAAAGAAGTAGGAATTCTGGCATCAGCTCTTCGAATGTACTTTCTCAATAAAGGTAAAGAAGTAAAGATTGATGAAATTACTTTAGAGCGTCAATGCGATCATGAGTACCTCGAAGAAATACGTGACAACGTTGATAAATATGAAGCCGTTTTATCTCTTGCTTGCGGGGTTGGTGTTCAGTTTACAGCAGAAAAGTATCAGAGCATACCGGTATATCCCGGAGTTAATACCTGCTTTTTAGGCGTTACTGACAAACGCGGTTTATGGACTGAAAGATGTCAGGCTTGCGGAAAATGCATTCTTTCAAAAACAGCGGGTATCTGTCCTGTTTCAAGATGCGCAAAAAGGCTGTTAAACGGTCCCTGCGGCGGTTCCACAAAGGGCAAGTGCGAAATAAGCAAGGAGCTTGACTGTGCATGGCAGTTGATAGTTGACCGTTTAAAGGTGCTCGGCAAACTTGATGATTTTGAAACTATTATTCCTTTGAAAGACTGGTCTACCGATAGAGCCGGAGGACCCCGTAAAGTGGCAAGGGAGGACGTGCAGTTATGAATTGCAAAACACCCAGCAAACTGGAAAAAATCCTTGCAGCAGGTCATCTTGCCGTTACTTCGGAGTGTGGCCCTCCGCGCGGCAGCAATATAACACATATTGAAAATAAAGCGAATCTTATAAAAGACCATGTGGATGCAATCAACATAACAGATAATCAAACATCGGTTACAAGGCTTTGCAGCCTTGCTGCATGCATAAAATTGAAACTAATGGGGCTTGAACCAATTTTACAGATGGTAACCCGCGACAGAAACAGGATTGCAATGCAAAGCGATATACTGGGAGCCGCTGCCTTTGATATTGTTAATATGCTTTGCCTTTCAGGAGATCACCAGAGTTTCGGGGATTGTGCCCAGGGACAAAATGTGCATGATCTTGATTCAATACAGCTTATTCAAACGGTAAGACATATGCGTGATGAAGGAAAATTTTTAGGAGGTGATAACATAGAGCGTCCGCCAAGCATGTTTGTGGGGGCTGCTGCCAATCCTTTCGCTGATCCTTTTGAGATAAGAGTTCCGCGCCTTGCCAAAAAGATTGCCGCAGGCGTTGAATTTATCCAGACGCAGTGCATTTACAATCTTGATAAATTTGAGCTGTGGATGAAGATGGTTCGTGAAAAAGGACTGCATGAAAAAGTCTATATTTTGGCAGGTGTTACACCTTTAAAGTCCGCTGGAATGGCAAAATATATGAAGAACCGGGTTCCAGGTATGGATGTGCCTGATGAGGTTGTAAAAAGAATGTCCGATACTCCGAAAGAAAGACAGCCGGAAGAAGGAATAAAGATATGTATCGAATCGATCCAGCGGTTAAAGGAGGTTGAAGGTGTAAAAGGTTTTCATGTAATGGCTATTGAATGGGAAGAAAAGGTCCCGGGAATAGTGGAAGGTGCAGGTCTTTATCCAAGACCTGTAATTAGTTGATTATCACTTATTAATATATTATAATTAAGCCAATTAAAAAAATAAGTTTTTGCTATAATATTGAGCGGCAACATGGTATATTTACTGTAACCTACAAAAGGGGGTGTCTATGAACGGTAAGAAGAGAATTCTTTTGGTAGATGATGAGCCTGATTTTTCCATGATTGTAAAAAAGAATCTGGAAAAAGAGGGTTTTGATGTTGAGCTTGCTTACGATGGCGCTGAAGGTCTTGCCAAGGTCAAAGAAAATCCTCCCGATGCAATTGTTCTTGATGTTATGATGCCCGAGGTTGATGGTTATCAGGTATGTTCGGAATTAAAAAGTGACAAGAAGTATTCCGATATTCCTATCGTTCTTTTAACTGCAGTTGCATCGCATGTTACCTCAACACGTTATTCGCATTATGACGGAATGAGCATGGAAGCAGATGATTATATGCCGAAACCGGCATCGGCGGAGCAGATTACGGAAAGCGTGAAAAGACTTCTTAATCTTTAATATATTTTAGAAATAACGAAGATTTATCTTGACAGCTTGATGCAGATACAGTATTTTGTGCGAAATCAGTAAAGATTTGCACAGTATTGCAAATCGGTTTCAAACGAAAGGGTTGTTCCATATTGTCAAAGTGACAGCCTGTAGTGGGGACCTTGATTATATTTTTTGAAAGGAGGAAAACACTATGGCAAATGGAACTGTAAAATGGTTCAATGACCGCAAAGGTTTTGGTTTTATTGAACAAGAAGATGGTAATGATGTATTTGTTCATCATTCAGCTATCAATGCAAGCGGATTTAAATCGCTTTCTGAAGGCGACCGTGTAACATTCGATGTCGTAAACGGACCTAAAGGACCGGGCGCATCAAATGTGACCAAGATATAATTAGTTTATATTTTTAATAAAAAAGCATTCATGCAAATACGCATGAGTGCTTTTTTTATATCTATGCTCTGGTATTAACTACGGATTATTTCTTGAACAATATGCGTAACTCATGCTAATGGTCTTGTAATGATTATTATTCCCCTTTGTATATTAAGAGAAACTGAGCAGCAATAAAGGTAAGAATCTATGAAACCTTCATTTTCAATAGTTGGATGCGGAAGGGTAGGCACTGCACTTGCTAAATTTCTTGCAAAAGCCGGATATGTCCCAACCGGTTTTGCCAGTAAAAGTCTCTCATCAGCCAAAAGAACAGCGGTATTGATCGGCAGTGATAATTTCACAGATATTCTCTGGGAAGTAACAAATAAAGCAGATATAGTATTTATTACTACACCGGATGGTGTTATTGAAGATGTTTGCAAAAATATTGCTGATAATAAAGGCTTTAATACCGATTCTATCGTACTTCATTGCAGCGGGGCTCTTACTTCAAATATACTTTCTTCAGCCAAAACCTGCTGTGGTGCAAGTATAGGATCAGTGCATCCATTACAGAGCTTTGCATCAACAACAGAATATGACATTAATCCTTTTTCAGGCGTTGTAACATCGGTTGAAGGAGATCAAAAAGCAGTTGACGCAGCAAAATTAATTGTCAAAAATTTGGGTTCAGTATGCATTTCCATAAAAACGGATGCGAAAGTTCTCTATCATGCTTCAGCGGTAGTTGCATCAAATTACCTTGTAACATTACTTGACCTTTCTTTAAACTTGATAGCTCAAGCTGGTGTGCCTGCAAAAGAAGCATTTATGGGTTTAAAACCGCTGATACAAGGCACTCTTTCTAATATTGAAAAAATGGGCATAGCAGATGCCTTAACCGGGCCTATTGCAAGAGGCGATATCCAAACAATAGAAAACCACCTTTCCGAAATTGCTTCTAAAATGCCAACCCTTCTTCCTCTTTATAAAATACTAGGTCTAAATACAATTGAGATAGCTAAAGCGAAAAAATCCATTACTGACTCTGCGGCAGAAAAGATGAAAGTGCTTTTTGGTGATTGATCATCTGATTTTTATGAAAAATCTGCCGTAAGTACTTCCGGTTGATTTTAGCATAGTTTGCATTAGCTTTTACTGCTGCGTGTGGCTTTAATTTTTTCCTGAAAGTGATAGGTTAATTTTTTTCGTTTATATAATAGATTTATATCGCAAATCATGATAATAAATTGTTGCATCTAATCTAAAAGATTGGTTAATAAACCCTATACCTTATAACCATGCTGAATTGGAAAATGGGCCGGCCAGCAAGAAACCTATTACACAAAGGCTCGTTTTTCGAAAATTGCGTCAAAATGGGAATTGGAGTACTCAGCATATGAAGTTTCGAGGTATTAGATTAATAAATTAGGAGGAAGATCTATGAATCGATTTAAGATTTTTTACTTATTTATTCTCTTTTCCATTTTCACTGTCTCCGTATATGCACAAGATGTGAAAGAGCACCCTCTGATCAGGCCCTTTCCCGGATCCGCCCTTATCCACAATGGTAAACACATCTACCAGAATTTTGGAGAATACAACTTCCTTGTTAAAGATCCACAGACAGGAAAGAAAAGTAAGAAGACAGTTCAAGGTAAGTACTGGAAGCTCACCTATATCATTCTGGACTCCAAGGGAAAATGGGACGCCAGCCATTCAATTCTGGAGTTCAGGGAAAACTACAAACAGGCTGCACTGGAAAATGGCGGCATGATTCTGTATGAGAATCAGGGATACCTGACCTTCACCCTTCCTGGAGACGACGGCAGTGTAACCTGGTGCGAAGTCCACATCTGGAATAAATCGATGCAGGATCTGCGTATTATCGAACAAGCTGGATTCAAGAAAAGCCTGGCTTTTGGTCCGGTTGAGATGAAAGCTGCTCTGGACGCTGATGGCCGTGTCCAGTTGCATGACATCCTATTCGAACTTGATAAATCCAGTCTTCAGCCTAAGTCCAATAAGCAGCTGGAACATATTGTAACTTTATTAAAGGAAAATCCTGACCTTAGGATAGAAGTCCAGGGTCACACAGACGATCAGGGTTCGGAAGAGTATAATCTAAATCTCTCGCAAGACCGGGCTGAAACCGTAGTCAACTATCTTGGACTTTTTGGAATCGATATCACTCGTCTCACACCCAAGGGATATGGGGAATCCAAACCGATGATGCCCAATACAACCGAGGCAGGAAGAACAAAAAACAGACGTGTGGAATTAGTAAAGCTTTAATCTTAGGGTGTTTCCGGAAAATAGTAAGAAAAGATTCGCAACATTATTTTGAAAAGAAATCAAAATTTTCCATATAATGAATAGTTCCAGCTGATTCTGATTAATCGAGACAGGCGAACTCAAGAGTTACACTCTTTGCACCCGTAACCCTCAATTCTGACAACTCATGACAACTGAGCAGTAGCAGGTGAAATACACAATACATAAGAAGCATTTTATTTAATTAAAGTAATACCGGTTTTATTTTTCTTCAAGAAAGATCGATTCTATTAAATTATCAAATCCGCTTCTGTCTTCATTATTATCATGCAGCACCTTTGATATATCCATGTGCAGCCGATATCCTTCTTTTACAATATGACCGTGAATATTTAACATTTGTATTGCAGGAAGTCCTTGCAGAGTAGAATAAATACAGGCAGTTTATTATTAAAGCGCATTTTTTTATATTGTCTCCTTAATAAGGGTTCAAGGATTAGAGGCTTCAAGGGTTCAAGCGATTTACTACCCCTAATCTTCTTCTTATCAGACAGGATTAACATGATTATTTTCAGTTCGCTCCGGAAGAGCGGACTGAAGCATGCATCCTCTTTGCGGAGGGTGAAATAATACTTTTCCTCGCCGCTGGCTATGACTTATTGTCTGTCCGGCTTCCGGCCGGAAGACAACAATCCTGTACATCCTGTTAATCCTGTCTAAAAACAAAATCAAATTAACTCAGATTTGCTATTTCTCTTTTACTGGCGTAATAGTGTTACATCTTGAATCGGGAATTGTGCAGAAAATATATAATAAACCTGGTAGTATTGGCCAATTGATACCAATGATATCTTTTGCTTCTTCAATACAAATTACTTGATTTTAAATAAATATTGCTGTATAGAAATTTTAAAACGAATAACAAATGTATTTATAGCCGGATAATACTACTCATCTCAATTGTTAATATTACTACATCTCATATCTGATCATATTAAATAACCATCCGGTTAAGGTTAACAGGAGGTGAATTATGGAAAAGTCAGGAGCCAGTTGGGATGATATTCCTTCTTTAGAATTGGAGATGGAAGATTCTTCTAAAGAAGAAAAAAACAGAGATAATCGTCGCCATGGCAGGATTGATTCTAATGTATTGAAGGGCTTGCTGCTCGAAAATATATCTTTTCTTCCTATAAGGATAGCCACATTAAACGGCGTTTACGATGGTAATATAGAAAATCTGAGCCAAAGCGGCATCCGGTTTTCAGTACCTAATTTCATTGAAAAAGGTGAGGCTGTTAAGCTGGGATTTATTATCAATTCTCGTAAGATTACTGTAAAAGGAATTGTCATATGGGTAAATAATTATGAATCAGGTTCAACGGGAGGTTTGGAATTTGTAGATCCTGATCAAAAGGATGTTGATTTTATCGCAAGCTTGATTCATGCAAGCAATTTTAATAAAGCTGTCGAAGTCGAAGAAAGTAAAAAAGAAAACAATGAAGACTTCCCCGAATAAGTTATTTTGAATCACTCTAAATTGTTAAACGATTTAATCAGTTTTTGAGTCTGGGGTTTAGATTAGTTTTTATCGCTGCATATTATATCTTTATAAGCAACCATAGTAGTTCTCACAAATATAAGACCTGCCTTGAATATTGTATTAATAATCTGTTATATCCTTTGCCATAAATTTCGTATGTACTTTGCTGGCTAATAAAAAGACAGGAGTGTTGTTTTGGAACTGATAATCAATGATTTGCAAATTCCCATTGAAAAGGACGGGATTGATGAATATATAAATGCTGTTTCCAAAAAGCTTGAAACAGACAAAAACAATATATCCATCGTAAAAATTCTTAGTAAATCGCTTGATATAAGAAGTAAAGAACAATTCTATTATATAATATCATTTGTTGTAAGTACTGATATCAGCTTTAAAAACGAGCAAAACTTTTCTGTATACACAAAAATAATAAAAGCAAAAAGTAAAATAAATAATATTAAAGACAGGCCTATAATAGTAGGTTTTGGGCCTGCCGGCATTTTTGCTGCTCTTGAACTTATAGATCATGGGATTAAACCTTTAATATTTGAAAGAGGTAAAAAAATTAAAGAGCGTTCCATTGATATTCAAAGGTTTATAAAAGAAAGAGAGATAAATCCTGAATCAAATATCCAGTTTGGCGAAGGTGGGGCTGGGTCATACTCGGACGGAAAGCTTTTTTCCAGAAGAAATAATAATACTAGCTATGTAAATCGGGTGCTAAAGACTTTTATTAAATTTGGTGCTCCTGAAGAAATTGGATATATCAGCAAGCCTCATTTGGGTACTGACGTATTGTGTAAAATAGTGCGTAACATAAGGCTCTATATCCTTGAAAGAGGTGGTGAGATATATTATGGCTCGAAAATGACGGACATCCTGATATCAGAGGGTAAGGCATCGGGCATTATAATAAATGGTGAGAAGGAATATCTTTCTTCAAGTATCTATATTGCTTTGGGACATTCCGCGCGCGATACATTTGAGATGATGCATAATAAAGGTGTTGCTCTTGAGCAAAAGCCGATTTCAGTTGGAGTGAGAATCGAGCATCCTGTTGAAACAATAAATCTTATGCGCTATGGTGATAAATATAAGAATTATAATGCCTTAGGAGCTGCTACATATTCTTTGAATTATACTAATCGAAAAATTAAAAGGGGAGTTTATACTTTCTGCATGTGTCCTGGAGGTGAAGTAATTAATGCTTCATCCAATCAAGGTATGTTGGTTTTAAACGGAATGAGTTACTCAGTCAGGTCATCGGCATTTTCAAATGCAGCACTTGTTGTGACCTGTCATTTAGATGATTATAAATCAGCGAATCCATTGGCCGGTATCAAGTTTCAAAAAGATATTGAGCAAAAAGCCTTTAATGCAGGAGGCCCAAGGTGGGAAGTGCCGGCACAAAACCTGATGGATTTTCTGGGTGATCAAAACTCTTCCTGCTTAAATAAAAACTCGTATAAAATGGGGGCTGTTTCTGCTGATATGAAAGAGATTTTTCCAGAATTTGTGACCAAGGAGCTTTTGGCCGCATTCAATAAATGGAAGGAAGAATATCCGTTGTTTGTGTCAGAGCATGCGATATTGTTAGGTGCGGAAACAAGAACTTCATCTCCTGTTCGGATTAAACGTAATGAAAAGTTTGAATCGGTAAATATACAAAATTTGTATCCTATAGGTGAAGGTTCAGGGTATACGGGTGGGATAACAAGTTCTGCCGCTGATGCCATAAAGGCTGTCGAAACACACCTGCATTTATAAAAAAGCCATCTTTTTTGTTGCTTTTTATGTATAAAAAAGCTTTAAACTGCCATTAATTTTAGAGGTGTTGGTATGATAAGCGTAGAAAATATTTCAAAAAGTTATGGCGGTTATATTCTTTTCGATGGGGCTGGGTTCAAGATAAACCCAAAAGAAAGAGTCGGGCTGGTGGGTAGAAACGGCCATGGAAAAACGACATTATTCAGACTGATAAAAAAAGAAGAACAACCTGATTCCGGAAATATTATTATACCAAAGTCTTATCGTATAGGATGTGTTGAACAGCACATCGAATTTACGGAAGATACAGTGCTCAAAGAGGGCATGAAAGGTCTTTTGGAAGATGAAAAAGATCATTTCTGGAAGGTTGAGAAAATTTTGGCCGGACTTGGCTTTTCTTCAGATGATTTAGAAATCAATCCTCTTGAGCTTTCAGGCGGATTCCAGGTTCGACTTAATCTTGCCAAGTTAATTGTATCCGAACCGGATCTTCTTCTTTTAGATGAGCCCACAAACTATCTTGATATTACTTCCATACGTTGGGTTGAGCGCTTTCTTGTTAACTGGCCCCGTGAACTAATGCTTATAACCCATGACAGAGGGTTTATGGATAAAGTTGTAACCCATGTCGTAGGAATACACAGGAACAAGATAAGGAAAATACCGGGTAACACGGAAAAATATTATACTCAAATAGCTCAGGACGAGGAGATATACGAAAAAACGCGAGTCAATGATGATAAGCGCAAAAAAGAAATCGAGCTGTTTATAAGCCGCTTCAGGGCAAAGGCAAGGCTTGCCAATATGGTGCAATCAAGAGTTAAAACCCTTAACAAGATGGAGAAAAAGGATAAACTTGCAAACATAAAAACACTCGACTTTGCCTTCCGAAGTGCCCCATATCGGGGAAAGCGCATTCTTGAAGCAAGTGATATATGTTTTTCGCATGATCCGCAAACCCCGCTTATCAGGGATTTTTCGATAACCATGGGAGCGCGGGACAGGGTATGTATTATAGGAAAAAACGGCAAGGGTAAAACAACACTTCTTAAAATTCTTGCCGGGGTGCTTGTTCCTCAAAAAGGGCTGGTAGATTACAATCCGGCTGCCATAAAAGGTTTTTTTGAACAGACAAATGTGAGCCATCTAATAGACAGCCGTACAGTAGAAGAAGAAATCCTTTATTCTCATGCTGATATAGATAGGCAGGTTGCAAGAAATATTTGCGGAGTAATGATGTTTCAGGGAGATTCCGCTTTAAAGAAAATAGGTGTTTTATCAGGCGGAGAAAAGAGCAGAGTGCTTGTAGGAAAGCTGCTTGCAACTCCGGTTAATCTTCTTCTTTTAGACGAGCCGACAAACCATTTTGACATGGAATCCTGCGATGCATTACTTGCCGCTATCGATTCTTTTGAAGGTGCAATAATTATGGTAACGCATAATGAAATGTTTCTGCATGCCCTTGCAGAGCGCCTTATTGTATTCCAGGATGAAAATGTGCATGTTTTTGAAGGAAGTTACCAGCGGTTTTTGGAAACAGAAGGATGGAAAGAAGAAAAAATATCAGGTCAAAGTACTTTTATATCTTCTGATATCGCTGAGCCCATATCAAATCAAGGTATGAAGATAAACAAGAAAGAACTCCGCCGTCTTCGCTCCGAAATAGTCACTGAAAAATCAAAAACCTTAAATCCCATAGAACGAAAGATTTCAAAAACAGAAAATGAAATCGAAGCTCTCGAAAAAAAGTTAAACAGCTTGATGGAAGCCATGCAAAAAGCTTCTGAAGACAAAACAGGCAAAAAAATTGCCGAACTGTCAAAATCCATTCATACTTGCCAGACATCCATAGACAGGCTTTTCAATGAACTTGCAGCGCTAACCGATGAATTGGAAGAAAAGAGCGCTGTGTTTGAAGAAAAGCTGAAACAGATAGAACTTCCTGAAGAATAATCAGAGTTCCCCATTACTATACTTATTACTTTTTTGATTTGTCATCTTAAAGTCTGAATAGTTCTGACAGGCCTTTTATAAAAAGATGAATCTATAATTAATTCCTTTTTTAAAAACGGATTCTTTATATTAATTCTGCCATTCCCACTTGAATATGCATATTTTAGTCCGGTGAAATTGAAATCTCTATCAACTTCCCGCACTTCAATTAAAGGAAAGTTATTAATATCATTTTTACTGCAACGATTGCATACAAGATTGCTAATTGATGATTGCCTGCCCGAACGAGCATTAGAGCCTTTGGGCCAGATTTTTCTAATGGGATTAAGGCAGTCATTATCATCATAACCTAAAAGAATATTTAATTCTACTGTTTCTCCTGTGGTCATTTTGTATAAATACCACTTGGAATTTCCTCCTGTTTTATTATTAAAATTAGAATCAGGATTGTTTTCTAAAACACTGTTTTTTAATTCAGTCAAATTGGCAAATTTATGTCTGGGCACTATTTCCCAAAAACCTCTGGCATAAGTTCTGAACTTCTTCTTGTTTTCGTTCTTACTTACTCTGCCAATAACAACATAATAGCCATAATTTTGTAAAGACGTTAAGTCAAAAAATGAAAATCTCACTCTTGATTTATCAGAAGTAGAGAATTCTTTCTTATTGCCATCAATTAATCTATAAGGAATATTATCCCAGAAAGATGGATAGCGCATCGGATATTCCAAATGCCGATCAGTATTGTCACGATCTTTATCTATACTTCCGGAAAAAGCATCTCCAAAATATTTATAATATCCATAGGAAAAACTTTTATAAGTTCCTGCATTATCACTTAGCCAATGTCTTTTTCTTCCTTTCATAAACATTACATGTTCTTTCATATCATTATCATTTTCCCATTGAGGGAGGTTGTTTTTAGTCATCAGCATATGTGGTCTGGAAGCAAAATCATAATGCTTTAGGTATTTAGAATTATCCGAGCTTTGAAAAATATCATATGTAACTTTAAAACGATTATATTTTCCGCCGGAAATATTCATAAAGTCATTCGTAGCAAAATAAAATTCCGGAGCAGATTCTACATTTTTACCGCGAATATAATTATAGCAATGTTCATCAAAATATCTTGGACCCTGGTGTGCTTTGTAATGGTCGGTTGAATAACGGGCCTGCATTCTGGCCCAATAGCCATTGTGTTTATTCAACATGAAATCGTGAATAATATCCGGAATACGATAATCTAATAAAGAAGCCCATAAAGCATGTCCTGATGAATTGGAAAAATTATTAAAAAATGAGTTTTCCCAATTATAGGCTCCACTCAAAATCCCCATCATAAAAATTACTCCATCATTTTCATACAAGCCTAATTTTTTGGCGTAATCACTGTTTCTGCGATGAGGTCCAAATCTTTTGCCTTGAAAAGATTGAAAAGCAAATTTAGTAGACAAATAGTCTAAAGCATTTCCGGCTCCTTTTTTCAGATTAGAATTGTTTGCAAAAGAAAATATGTTTAATAAAGCATGCATGGAAAGTGCCTGGTATGGTCTGCCATTAGTTTCAAAAAATCCATTATGAACAATTCTTCCCGTGGCTTGAAGCAAAAGATCTTCTACTTCTTTATCCTGGTTAATAAAATTATTTCTATTGCCGTATTTTCCGGTTCTTAATCTATTATCATTTCTGGGATTATCTGATACCCATTGGTTAGTTAAATACTGGGAAGAAAAAATCATTAAAATATGGTTTTCCGTTTCCGGGTAAGTGATTCCATGATGTATAACTTTCTTTTTATCAGTTGATTGCCCCATGTAATGGCTCAATCCTTTATCAACAATATTAAAACAGGCTTGATTCGTTAAATACTTGGAATCATTTTTAAATAAGTATAATAAGGAAATCATTTCTTTCATTTTCATATCATAATTACCATCACCATGAGTTGCAGTTCCGGCAATTCCAATTTTTTTAATTGTGGTTGTCCAGGTTTCAACGATTTGAGGGAAATTTGCAGGAGGCATGTATCTGTATAATGGTGCAGCGCCTGGAGATGTAATTTGATTTGAATCATTTTCTTTTAGAGCTATTAAACCGGCAGCTATTCTGCGAAAAGATTTAGTTCCGGCATCATCTTTAAAATTTCCGATACCATTTCTATTTAGATCCCAAAGCCATCTTTCAATAATGGCTTTTTGCCTGGATGAAAACTCATTGATAGCAGCAGTAACATTGCTTGGAAGTGAACGAGCCTGGACATTTTCATTAATCAGGAAAACAGCAAGCAAGATAAGTAATAAACAAAAGCTATAGTTTACATTTTTACAAAATTTCATAATTAATTCCTATAGAGTTGGTTATTTAAATCCTAAGTGATATTGCAGATATTTCAAGCAGCTATAGAGTATTATGGAAAACTTGTCAAATACTATAAGCATCTATGTAAGTTATCAAAGGATAAACTCCAAAATGATATAGGTGTTGGGAGAATAGTAAATAGAGTATACGAGATTATATCTAATGTGGTTGAAATGCAGGGATCAGCAATTGTTCATTTGCCGTATCAACATATCTGAAAATATATTGTAATTATCCACAGGGGCGGGTAGAATTTACTGTCTGATACTGTGAATAGTTAAAAAACTTGTGAGTAAAGTATGAACAATAAGGGTAACAACATATGAAGCGAAAGTATAAAATTAGAAATAAAGTACTTCTCCGAACAATTGGGCTCATAATATTTATATGCTTGCTTCAGGCTTGTAACTCTGAAATCCCGCTTATCAAAGATATGGATGCTTTATTTATGATGCCTGAGCGGATAGATTCAAAAGAAAGAGATAATGTGACCGAAGTTGTGCAGAGGTATTTTCCACCAGGTATGAAATTGTCTGATGCCCTGAAGGATCTTGATGAACAAGGATTTGAAATATATGAGTACCAAAAGAAAGGTTTCCGCAAATGGCCGAATGGTGAATTAAAGCCATATAAGGATAAAAATCATGCGAAAATGGGTGCTACGCCAGGAATAAAAGTTAGTTACTTTGCTAAAAAGGTATACGGCTCTATCTATATTTTGGTAACAAAACATGCAAGAATTACAATTAATTCAAATGATGGAGAGAAAATTAAATATTCCTATGGGCAAATAGTATTACTTGGAATGTAACGCCTGATTATTCTTAAAATTGCCAGGTTATTTTTGTGTAAACTCCGCGCTCAACCTCGGATGGAGAGTGATTATCACGGTCGGTTCCCCATTCACTATGGCTGTAATCAAACAGATTCTGGCCAACAATCGACAGTTCTAAGTTATTTAATATCTTCCATCCAATACGCAGATCTAAAGTTAAATAGCTGCCGACATTAAGGCCTGAAAGATCATCGACGTAACGTGTCCAAAAATCAAGCTCTACATTGTTTGAAATGTCCATTGTTGATCTTAAGGAAAATTGGTGTATGGGACTTTGATCCTCTGCTCCTTCAGATCGTGTATCATTACTTTTGGCATTCGGAGTTAAATCCATACTTAGATACGTATAAGCTCCCTGAAGGCGCCACCAATCCAGGATTCTGTAATCTGAAGCAATTTCTACTCCATAGGTTTTGCCATGCATCAAATTATCTATTGTATTAGGAAGTACAAGGTGTGCCGGTGCGGGGGAACTCTCAAAATAGGGCGTGTCTGTTTCAAAAGTTCTAAGATTTTTGTAATCATTATAAAATAAAGCAATATCAAAACTTAAGTTGTTTTTTGGTTGAGTGCGATATCCAAGTTCATAGGCAATTACTTCTTCATGTTTGAGATCGTCATTACCGAAGACGCTCAATAAGATAGGAGTACTGCCGGGTATAACAACAGGATTGTGACGGCTGTCATGTTCTATGCGATCAGGAGTTCTTACTGCTCTTGATATTGATGCCCACAGTGAATGCTTCGCATAAGCTGTCCATGCTATTTTGGCGCTGGGCTGAAGCTCAAAGCCTGTATAGTCATTGTGCTCAAATTTAGTTCCCAAAGTAAGTATAAGGCAATCTTTTAAAAGTGTGATAGAATCTTGTAAAAAGCCGCTGTATAATTGATTAGTCGATTTTTCCGGATCAAATGAAAAAAAGAAGGTATCACTAAGTTCATCATAGGTTAACCGATATCCCAATCCCCAAACGATTTCATGCATTTGATTTAAAACCAACCGGTTCTGAAAGTCGAAATCAAACGTATCTCTTTTTTCTTTTAATCTTAAATTATTACGGTCTGTACGGTCATAGTATATCTGCATTTGCAAATCGGAATCATTGGCAAAAGAGTGTTGCCAGCGCGCAAGAATATTAGCTCCTGTCATATTGGAATCATCTTCTACAGTTTGGGTGAAAGGGGGATTTAATTGAGGTACTTTGAGAAGCTCTCCCGCTTTTGCGTCATACATATCTCCAAGAAATGTCAGCGTGTTAGAATTCGATAAATTGGAATCTATGCGAAATCCTGCCCGATAGGCATACCAGCCGTCATTGGAAGGATCACCCGCAGAATCAATGGCATCGTCTTTATTAAAGTATTTAGCATAGGCCCTGTAATAGCTTTTATCGGAAAGATTTCCACCGTATCGAATTCCTGTAAATGCACTCTCCTCTGTTCCGATCCCGGCTGTCAATAATTTCCCCTGGGTATCTTTTGCCTTTTTGGTTATGATGTTGATAACACCGTTTACCGCATTAGCTCCCCAAAGGCTTCCTCCAGGGCCACGTATTACTTCGATCCGGTCAATGTCTTCTATTAAGGTATCTTGTATATCCCAATAGACTCCTGAAAATAAGGGGGAATATACTGTACGACCGTCGATGAGAACAAGAAGCTTGGTGGCAAAGCGGCCATTAAAGCCTCTGGCTGTAATAGCCCATTTATTCGTATTGATTCTTGAAACTTGAAGCCCAGGAACCATTCGCAGGATTTCAGGGATATTTGTAGCCCCGGAGCGTCTTATATCTTCTGTTGTAATGGTAAATACTGCGGAAGGAGCTTCGAATAGTTTTTGAGGCTTTTTTGCTACTGAAGTTACTGTGATTTCCACATTCATGAGTTCTTCAAGAGTCAATTCAGTAAGATCAAAACCTGGTTTTTGGGTATATTTGCTGTCGCTTGCCCAGCAATCAGGAGTTATGATTATATGGAGCAAGATCCAAAACAATATTGCCGCAACCGGCATGGTTGCCAAAAAAGTGTGTCGGAGACATTTATTAAGAAAATAATTATTTTTGTTAGTGTTATAAATCACACTATAACTCCACCAACTCCTAAGAAAATCTTTATGTTGCAGGGGCTAAATACAATATTATACCTATCATTATGTTTATATCGGTATATATCACTAAAACTTGAAGAATGGAGGTCTATGATTTTGAGAATTACGATATGTGGTAAAAACAGAGTAGGTTTGATAAAAAGTTCAGAAAGCAAAACATAAAATAATAGCAAAACCTGGGCTATTTAATAATTTGCAAGCGATGCTTTTTGATCCGCCAGTTATCAAATGCCTTAAGGTGATCCAAAAGATCCTGGCACTCCACCCTTAGTAAAGTGACTTTCCAGATGTTAGATGGTACAACGCGATCACTAAACAGATCAAAAATACTTTCTTGCCCATTTTGATCCATTGCCTTCAGTAACTCGGCAAGTGTTTTAGCGGTTGTTAAATAATCCCTGATATCTAAGGTGTTTAGGACAATTTCTTTTGCCAGAGATTTTAGTTTATGGTAAACGCCGGGATTATTATTAATGGCATTTTGGGTTGCCATTAATACATTTTCCCAGCGTTTTTCCAATTCATTAATTGTGAGATTATCTTCCATGGTAAAGTATTGGTCAGGTGTTAAATTTCCTATTATCTACATGGCTGTTTCCGGATGGAATACATTAACTTCTTTCAGATCATCTCCCAGGTATTCCCTCTCGTTTGGCCCAAGTATTCCCAAAGAAAGACAAATTAGAGTCCACAAATGTACAACAGGATAGTTGCCGCCGTAATGTTCACTTAGTTCATGAATCTGGGCATGGCAGTTATGGCATCCCGCTATACAATAGTCCGCTCCTGTGGCCTTAATCTGGTCATCTTTTAGCTTTCCGTACTGAAGACGCTGCTCCTTAAACCCCGATTGCAGGAATCCGCCGCCGCCGCCACAGCAGTAGTTGTTTGATCTGTTAGGCTGCATATCAATAAAATTTTCCTCACCTACAACGGATCTTACCACAAACCTCAGATCCTCAGCAATGGGATCGCCATAGCTCTTTCTTACAATCTGACATGGATCTTGTACAGTAAATTTTATTTTTAAGTCTTTGTTCCAGTCGGAATTAACCTTCAATTTTCCTTCTCTGATCCATTTTGCATAGTATTCATAGATATTTTTGACAACAAAATTATGTTCGAGATTGAATTTATTCAGTCCGGCCCGGACTGAGAAAGTAACGTGGCCTCACTCTGTATTAAGAAAGGTTTTACACCCCAATTTATTGGCCTGATTGACAGTGGTACGTGTAATATGTTCCCAAGCCTCGTCATCTGAAAGAAACATACAGTAGTTTTCACCGGCCCAGCCATGGCTGCCGTATGTCCAGTCTACACCTGCCAGATGTAGTATTTTCCATAAGGGGACCATTTCATCCGGTTCTGTGACCGGTTCTCTCGAATTTTGATTCAAAAAGAATTCTGCCCCTTCTTTATCGATAGGAGCTTGCATATCAGCAAACTCGGGTTGGGCTTCCCGGTATTCTTCCAGCACATCTCCTACAACAAATATAAAGTCTTCCGGGGATGTACCCATGGCGCTGGTGCTTTCATTTCTTAATGCCATATCGCATGAGCCGATAATGCCTTTTGGCCGGTCTTCTCTTGGCCGAAGTTTTCTTGCATTATATATTAATTGAGGAATATCTATTTTCATGGGGCATACATAGACACAACGCTGACACATGGTGCACATCCATGGCCAATTTGATTTTCCAATTTCCTCATCCATACCAAATGCGGCCATGCGCAAAAATTTACGTGGGTCCATGCCATCTAAGCTTGTAGCCGGACATCCTGAAGAACATGCGCCACAGGTTAGGCAAAGGTTTAAATTACCGCCTTCAGGTAAAATTTCCTTAACCTTGTCAATAAATATGGATTCTTTTTTCCTGCCTAACTTTACGACATCATCTGCCATCGATTCCTCCTCCTGTTCCGCTCTTTTATGAGTATCTATACAAAATCAGCGATAATTATAATTTGATAATGTACAATCCATTCTTATAGTTCTTTATAATGGTTAGCATAAACCATGCCGGAGCGTAAGAAATATTAATAATTTAAATATGAAGTAAAATTAAATAGATATTATATATGGATCGGGATAGAAATTTTGATATAATTGCAATATTGCAAATAAGGGAAAGGATGAATTGCAAATCAGCAATGGTATCTATCATATCAGGGTTATCGTTACAGTAATCACCCGATCGGCTGATAGGTAGCCAAAGCCCTAATGGTATCTGGAGTATGTGGGATATAAAGCCAATGCTATAAAAGATTTCTATATATCATTTTTCGGTATTGAGAACTTCTTTTATACATTTTGCGATTTCAACAGTTATGCCGGGCAGAGCGCTTAATTCTTCTATTGCTGCTGCCCGGATTTTTTTTATGCTTCCGAAATGTTTTAAAAGCATTTCTTTTTTCTTTTTACCGATTCCATTTATGTCATCAAGAGCGGAGTGAATTAATTTTTTGCGGATTTGCTTTCTATGAAACGATATTGCAAAACGATGCGCCTCATCTCTTATCCTCTGCAAGAAAAAAAGAAGATCTCTTTCTCTTCCAAAGTTAACAGGATTGGATCTGCCGGGCAGATATATTTTATCTTCTGCTTCGCCTTTGCTTTCATCTTTTTTTGCAATTCCTATAAGTTTAAATTTTCCGGTCAAGTTCATATCGCTTAATATTTTTGACACTATACTAATATGTCCTTTTCCGCCATCTATCATAAGAAGATCGGGATAGATTATTTCATTATTTATACGGAATCTTCTTTTAAGTGCTTCAGCCATATAGGCATAATCATTGTGTTCTTTTACTGTTTTTATGGAATACTTTCTATAAAATGACTTTGCCGGTTTTGCATTTTCAAATGCAACCATGGCTGAAACAGGATTAGTGCCCGAAATATTTGAGTTGTCAAAGCACTCAATTCTTGTTGGTATTTTTTCCATTCCAAGCCGCTTTTGAAGCCGTTCAAGAAGATCGGTTGATGATGTGATTGAAGATATTATTTTTTGAAGCTCATTTTGTGCATTGTAAAGCGCCATTTTTACAATTTCAAAACGCTCTCCTCTTTTGGGTGCATAGATTCTGACTCTATTTCCTTTAAGCTCGCTTAACCATTCTTCAATCAAGGTAGCATCATCCATTTCTGATGATACTATTACTTCTTCAGGAATAGTATTTATCTTTTCGTAATACTGTCTGATAAATCCACCCAGCATTTCCGAATCGGAAATAACGGTTTCTTTAAAGTTAAAGTGCCTTGCATCCTGTAAATAGCCGCTTCTGACAGGCAAAAGGGTAATTACAGAAAGATCGTTGTCTCTTACCGTTGCAAAGACATCTTTGTCCATAAAATCGTTTGTTACTGCTATCTGTTTTTCAAGAGTTTTTTGAATGGAAAACATTTTATCCCGGTATGCTGCCGCAAGTTCATAATCCTGTACCTGTGAAGCTTTTTGCATTTTATCTTTTATATCTTTAATAAGAGCAGGAGTTCTTCCTTTTAAAAAAAGAATTACTTCTTTTACAGCTTCCTGATACATTGACTGATCTATTTCATTACAGCATGGACCAAAACACATTCCTATCTGGAAATTCAAGCATGGACGGGCTCTTTTTTTAAAAGCGCTTGTTGTGCATTTTCTAAGTTTAAAAGTCTTGTGGATAAGCTTTAATGTCCGTCGAACCGCGCCAGCCGAAGAAAAAGGGCCGAAATATATAGCATTGTCGGTTTTGGGTTTTCTGATAACGGTAAGATGCGGATATTTACTTTTTATATCAAGCCGAAGAGACGGATAGCGTTTGTCATCCTTTAAAATCACATTGTAGCGCGGTTTATATTTTTTAATAAGGTTTGATTCAAGAATCAGCGCTTCTTTTTCGGTTCCTGTGATTATTGTATCAAAAGATGCGATTTTTTTTATCAGAACTCCGGTTTTTAAATCCATTTGCTGATGGCGGCTTGAATCGGAAGAAACAAAATATGAAGCAAGCCGTTTTTTTAAATTCAGGGCTTTTCCTACATAAATTATTTCTCCACCGGCATCTTTCATAAGATAAACGCCGGGGCTTGTTGTAACTTCTGATAATTTTTCCGATAAAACATTTGGCATGACTTATCAATACTCAAAAACCATCTTTTTCTTTATCGCCATGATATTATCTCTTAGTTCGGCAGCCTTTTCAAAATCCAGTTCGAAAGCCGCTTTTTTCATTTCTTTTTCAAGGCTGAAAATAATATCATCGATATTATTTGTGGATTCATATTTTGAAATTACTTCCGATACTTTATCTGCACCATATTTATCGGATTCGGATGAATATTGAAACAATGGTGTAATTGCTTTTTCAATGCTTAAAGGTGTTATGCCGTGTTTTTTGTTATATGCTTTCTGGATTTTTCTGCGCCTTTTTGTCTCGCCAATGGCCTGTTTCATTGAATTGGTTATGACTTCGCTATACATTATTATACTGCCGTTTATATTTCTTGCCGCACGTCCGCTTGTCTGTATAAGTGATCTTGCCGAACGAAGAAAACCTTCCTTATCCGCATCCAGTATGGCTACAAGAGAAACTTCCGGAATATCGAGTCCTTCTCTTAACAGGTTTATACCGATAAGGACATCGAATATGCCTTTTCTTAGATCCTGAATTATTTCCATTCTTTCAAGCGTTCCGATATCAGAATGAAGGTAGCTTACTTTTATACCCAGATCCGAATAGTATTCGGTTAAATCTTCAGCCATTCGCTTGGTTAAAGTGGTTATCAGCACTCTTTCATTTTTTTGTATTCTTGCAAGGATTTCTTCAAATAGATCGTCCACCTGGTTTTTTGCGCTTTTTACTTGTATAGGAGGATCTAAAAGCCCTGTAGGTCTTACAATAAGCTCTGCAACCGATCCTTTTGCCTTTTCAAACTCAAAATCAGCCGGTGTTGCCGAAACATATATTACCTGAGAAATTCTCGATTCAAATTCATCAAACCGTAAAGGCCGGTTATCAAGGGCGGATGGAAGCCTGAATCCGAAGTTAACAAGAGTTTCTTTTCTGGATCTGTCGCCTTTATACATTCCATGCAGCTGTGGAACAGTTATATGGCTTTCATCAATAAACAAGAGGTAATCTTTGGGGAAATAATCCAGAAGGGTAGGGGGGGCTTCTCCGGCTGATCTTCCTGTAAGATGCCGTGAGTAGTTTTCTATTCCATTGCAGTATCCGATTTCCTGCATCATTTCTATATCAAAATGGGTTCTTTCTTCTATTCTTTGTGTTTCAATATATTTATTTTCATTTCTAAAAAACTCTATTCTTTCTTTGAGTTCAAACAATATAGTATCAACAGCTCTTTGAAGAGTCATTTTCTGTGTGACATAATGACTGGCCGGAAATATGGCAGTACTATTCAAACTTTTTGTAATTGATCCTTTAAGTGGATCAATTTCTGATATATCTTCAACATCATCACCGAAGAAATTTATACGGATTGCCTTGTCTTCTTCGTATGCAGGAAATATTTCCACTCTGTCGCCTCTTACCCTGAAGCTTCCCCTGAAAAAATCTATATCATTTCTTTCATAGTGCATTTCTATAAGATTTTTTAAAAATTTATCCCTGTCGAGTTCCATATTTTTTTCAATATAAACTCTCATTGAAAGATAATCTTCGGGAGCGCCGAGTCCGAATATGCATGATACACTCGCAACAATTATCACATCTCTTCTGGAGAGAACCGAGCGAGTTGCGGAATGCCTTAATTTATCTATCATGTCATTAATGGACGAGTCTTTCTGGATGAAGGTATCACTGGAAGGAATATATGCCTCAGGCTGGTAGTAGTCGTAATAGCTTACAAAATATTCAACAGCGTTTTCCGGAAAAAGTAATTTAAACTCGCTGTATAACTGGGCTGCAAGAGTTTTGTTAGGCGCAATCACAAGAGTTGGTTTGCCGGTGTTTGCAATAACATTTGCCATTGTAAATGTTTTACCGGAACCTGTTACACCGAGAAGCACCTGGTGCTTTTCCTCTGATTCTACGCCTGCACTCAATAATTTTATTGCTTCGGGCTGATCACCCTTGGGAGTGTATTCCGATATTAATTTGAAACTGTTCATAAGTTTAGGTGTTAAACTTCCATATGCTTCCTTCCGGCCTGTCTTCAACTGTAATATCCATACCGGCCAGTTTATCCCTTATCTGGTCTGCTTTTTGCCAGTCTTTTGCTTTTCTTGCTTCAAAGCGTTCTTTTACCAGGGCATCGATTAAAGACGGATCAACAGCTTTTTTTTCTAGTAGCTTGCTTTTTTTCTTATCAAAATAAATATCAGCAGGTTCGGAAAGTATGCCTATTACTTCAGCCATTTTGCGGGTGTCAGTATAAATTGAAGAGATTATCGTCTTTATTTCATCAGGTATAATCTTGCTGTTTTCATCAAGCAGGCGGTTTACATGACGAATGGCATCAAACATGTATCCTATGCCCTTTGCAGTATTAAAATCGTCATCCATTGCATCACAAAACTTTACCCAGTAATTTTCCAAATAATGGGCGGCATCTTTTTCTTTTATATCTTTAAGTTCTCCAACACGCTTTATCGTGGAGTAGATTTTATCAAGCGCTGCTTCAGATTCTTCCATAGCTTTATCGTTAAAATCTATCGGGCTTCTGTAGTGATTTGATAGAAGAAAGAGGCGGATGGAATCAGGATGAAATGATTTAAGCATATCTTTAATCAAAAGAAAGTTGCCAAGAGATTTTGACATCTTTTCATGGTTTATATTTACAAAACCATTGTGAACCCAGTACTTCGCAAAGGGCTTATCATAAGCGCCTTCCGACTGGGCGATTTCATTTTCATGATGGGGGAAAATAAGATCCTTACCTCCTCCGTGAATATCAAAGGTTTCTCCAAGATAAGCGCTGCTCATTGCAGAACATTCAATATGCCAGCCGGGTCTTCCATTGCCCCACGGGCTTTCCCAGTAAGGTTCTCCCGGTTTTTGAGATTTCCAAAGTGCAAAATCAAATGGATTTATCTTTCTTTCATCAATTTCTACTCTTGCGCCTGCTTCCATATCTTCAAGCTTGCGACCGGAAAGTTTTCCGTAATCTTTAAACTTATCAACTGAATAATATATATCCCCATTTATCCTGTATGCTATCTCTTTTTTCAGCAATATTTCAATTAATGCTATTATATGGTCTATATGTTCAGTTGCTTTAGGTTCTATTGTTGCCCTTTCAATATTTAAGGCATCCATGTCTTCATAAAATTCCTTGATATATCTTTCGGCAACTTCATGAGAATCAATACCAAGCTGAACAGCGCGGTTTATGATCTTGTCATCAACATCGGTAAAGTTTCTTACATAAGTTACCTCAAATCCTGCTACCTTCAGATATTTTGAAATAACATCAAAAACTATTACGGATCTTGCATGACCTATATGACACGAATCATATACTGTAGGGCCGCATACATACATGGTTACCTTGCCCGGCTTAACAGGCACAAAGGGCATTTTCTTTTTTTCTATTGTATTATATATACGAAGGGACATTTTTCTCCAATCAAACAAATAATTTATAACTTTATAAAAACTTAAAAACGACTTATTACGATTCTACCTTCATTAATCAACATTTCATATAGATAAAATATTATTATTAGTCAATCAAAGCAGTACACATAGCCGCAATACCTTCTCCATTTCCAATGACTCCGAGTCCTTCCGTAGTTGTTGCCTTGACATTAACAAGCTTTTTGTCAATACCTGCAGTAAGTGCTATGCCGGCTTCCATATCGGCTTTATAAGGAGATAGTTTAGGCTTTTCGGCAAAAACTGTTAAATCAATATTTATTATAATATACCCTTTACTTTTTAACATAGCACAAGTTTTTGCAAGAAGTTTCAAACTGCATATATCTTTATACTCAGGATCTGAATCAGGAAAATGCATTCCAATATCACCGAGACCGGCAGCTCCTAACAAAGCATCACAAACCGCATGTACCACAACATCAGCATCCGAATGACCAAGCAGTCCTTTTTCAAATGGGATTAATATTCCGCCGAGAATAAGTTTTCGGTGGTGAGCCAGCTTATGAATGTCATAACCAATACCAATACGCATTTAAAATTAACTCCTTAAATAAATTTGGATTTATATGCCAGCACGGCCAAGGCATCATAAATGTTTTTCAACAAATTGTCCACAACGGTATTTATATCATTTCTCAAAAAATAGTGGTGGTCAAATAATAAGGCCGGACAGTATTTCTGCCCGGCCTCAATATTTGACCTTATTTTATTGTGGTTAAATAAGGTTGTTTTGTTTTTTTGTTAAAAAATAGGTTTAAGTTCAACCCGGCGGTTTTTTGTCATTCCTTCTACAGTATCATTGGGTGAAGCAGGAACTAAAGACCCAAATCCTTTGGCTGTGAGTTTTGAACGATTTACCCCTTTCTTTACAAGATATTCTAAAACTGCTTTAGCCCTGTTTTTCGATAGTTTCTGATTAAATGTTTTAGATCCACGATTATCGGTATGTCCCTGGATCTCAAACTTCATACCAGGATTATTTATAATAATGGCTACTACATTATCTAAAATCGGAAAAGATTGGGGCAATATGTTCGATTTCGCCGTATCAAAATATACTCCTTCAAGTACCCAGCATCCTCTGGAATCTACTTTAGCGGCTTTTGGTGTGTTGGGGCATTTATCCGAAGGATCAAATACGCCATCACCATCCGTATCCTGCGGGCATACTTCAGGTGGGCAACCGTTTTCATCAACTTTTACGCCTTTGGGGGTATCGGGGCATTTGTCAAGATAATCATATACTCCGTCACCATCAGTATCCAATGGGCAGCCATCTTCATCAACTTTTACATCTTTGGGGGTATCGGGGCATTTATCCAGATAGTCATATACTCCGTCACCGTCAGTATCTAATGGGCAGCCGTTTTCATCAACTTCAACACCTTTAGGCGTATCGGGGCATTTATCAAGATAATCATATACTCCATCGCCATCGCTATCGGGCGGGCAGCCATCTTTATCAACTCTTACACCTTTGGGAGTATCAGGGCATTTATCCAGATAATCATATACTCCATCACCGTCACTATCTGCTTTAGGCGTTTCTTTTTCTCCACCAAATAAAAACGATAAACCTGCTGTGCATAATAGATTATTTTGTGAATTGCCGAAAGGAAGAACGTGCCTTACATCTCCACGTAGTGCTATATCATCTGTAAGATAATATTTTAAACCTGCTCCGTAATTAGCTAAAAAATCGGTGTCTGTCGTTCCGTTTGTTGGATCAATTGTAATTGCTCCAACGCCAGCTGCAAGATAAGGAACGAGTTTGCCAAAGCTTGTTATATTATACAGACCATCCAATTTATAAAGATAACCACTTACTTCAGTACCATTATCGTTTTTAAGCTCAGAATCAATATAATTAAATGATCCTTCCACAGCCACATTTTTGCTAATGCTGTAACCAAGATTTATACCGGTTGTAATTCCTTCTTCTAGATTCTGATCTCCTTCAAAAAAATAACCGCCGATATTTGGTGTAAGTGTAAATGCACCTTGTCGTTCAGCGGCAATACTTAAAGATGTAAATAGACTTAGCACGGCAAAAATAGTAATACACAGAGTGAAACCCCTTTTCTTCATTATGTTCCTCCTTTTTAGCAATATTATAAGTAACTAACTAAAGTATAATTAAAAGATTAACGCAAATTGTTACTTAATAAATTTATTATAAGAGATAAGTAAATTAATGCAAATAGAATATTGATGGATTTAGTAAATAAAATCCATCAAAGAAAACTATGGCTATAAATCCTATACTGGTGAGATGTAACCGCTCGAACATTTAAGTATGAGCTTTTAACTTAAACGATGAAATCATAGATCTTTCTGACGATCCTATCAGTGAAGAGGAATATTTTTTGAACCCTGTTTGCAGGTCCTGCAAGCGCATAAATTTTATTGCCAGTGGAGTTGATGAAGGAGATTTCCAGGCATTAATCGGCTTTATTTTTTTTCTTCTGAAAAATTCGGTTTTGACAAGAAAATTAATATCACCTTGCACAGGCTGATAATATATATAGCCGTTTTTTATTGATACAGGCATGTTCAAGCCATATTCTTTAAGCAGTAACCACGATTCATAAGGCTTTGGGTAATGATTAAAGTTCTTGTTAAGAAATTTAATTTCATGATTTTTTATGCTTTTTAAACGGAATCCCTCAATGATAACATTTCTTCCGAGTTTATTATCAAATGCTGCCATGCCTCCTTTTTGAGGATTATGGGAGTTGTTATTAACAATTTCCATTAGCATTCTATATCCGTCTTTCCCTTTTTTCAGTGCCAGAGCCAAAGCTTCATGATCAGCTGATTCAATAAGGTATCCTAAATCTTCTACATTATAAGATATTTTATCATCCATTTGCTTTAGCGTTTCTCCAACTTCATCACTTGTAAGATAGCTCCTTTGTCCTTTGTTATTAATGATAAAGATCTGATAATCCATAGTTTGCTGCATGGCCAGCTGGCCATGGTTATGAAGCCGTTTGGGTGAAGTTTCGTCATATATAAACCGGCCATTTACAATATTGATGCCGTGATATGCTTCCTGAACCATAAAGAATATATTATCTTGATCAAAACCAAAAAATTTGTTTTCCATAAATTCATTAATGATTTGATTACTGCTGAGTTCGTTAAGCACTATAAGCATTTTTTGATTTGAAAGTACTTTTTTGGGGTTATGATTATACTTTTTTGCAAGTTTGACAATATCGAATGAAAATTGAAGCATATGTCTTGTCCCGAGGGAAAGTGGCAGAAGTCCTTCAGGATAGCAGCCTGATTGGAGTAAGACTTCTTCTTTAGAAATAGTCACGCCTTTTTCCCTGGAAATTAATTTTGCGATTTTATCAATAGACAGATCTCTTGAAATATTGATCAGATATTTAGTGCCAAGGCCAAGTCTGGTTGCTTCTCCGGCAAAAGCGTGTTCTGAAAATAATTTTCCTTCAAAAATACATTTAAGTGCTCTATCCCTGTCGGCATCTGTCAAGCAATTTTTATCCAGAATACAGACGTCTTTCAATTCTTCAAGGGCATACAGGTTTTCATATACGTTGATATCATTTTCATTTTGCTTGATTTCAGATATCGATCCAAATTGACAAAGATTGTATTTAGCCAGATTAAGACAATATTCGATATAGTCAGTATTATCTTTGAATAAAAATACTTCATCTCTTCTTGCAGGTAATGCCGAATTCATAATAAAAATTCCTTTTCATTTCTTATTGCCTCTTAATGAAGTCCGTTTATCTCAGGCCGCAGTATGCCAAGTTTATGCATCTTTGCTCTTAAAGTGCTTGGGTGGAGGCCCAAAATCATCGCGGCCCCGCCCTTTCCATTGATGCGCCATCTGGTTTCGGAAAGTATTTTAAGAATTTGGGTTCGCACCGTCTCTTCCAGGGTTCTCATGGTAGATGACAATGGGTGGGATGAAATCTCCAGTTTATCCGCCAGTTGCAACGTCGGACCTGGGCACAGGATCACGGCCCGTTCAATGATACTTTCCAGTTCCCGGACGTTCCCGGGCCATGGGTAATCCTGCAGCGCCTTCATCGTCTTCTTCCGGATTGACGTGATCTGTTTCCCCAGTTTCCTTGAGTATCGCTTTGTGAAGGCATGGGCCAAAAGCGGGATGTCTTCTGCTCGCTGCCGTAACGGAGGGACAGTGATAGGGAAGACATTGAGCCGATAGTAAAGGTCCTTCCGAAACCGGCCCTTGCAGACATCTTCCTCAAGGTTTCGATTGGTCGTTGCCACGATGCGCACATCGACTTTGATAGTATGAGACGAGCCCAGGCGCTCAAACTCGTTATGTTGTAACGCCCGGAGCAGCTTGGCCTGCATCTCCAACGGTAGTTCCCCGATCTCATCGAGACAAAGGGTGGAGCCATCGGCGATCTCGAACCGGCCTATCTGCCGGTTATCGGCTCCGGTAAATGCCCCCTTCTCCCTGCCAAACAATTCGCTCTCTATTAAATTGTAAGGCAGGGCGGCACAGTTGACCGTGATCAATGGCCTTTCCTTACGGGAACTCATGTCATGGATGGCGGAAGCGATCAACTCTTTTCCTGTACCTGTTTCCCCGAGAATGAGGATCGTTGTGTTCGCAGGGGCGACCTGCTCCGCTCGATAGAGGACATAACTTAAGCCGTCGCTTTGGCCGATAATATGCTCAAATCGATGTTTCATTTTGTTCTCTTGACGGGAGTAAACATTCTTGGTTTTAAGTTGGTCTTTCGTCATTTTAATTTCAGAGAGTGCTGTCCTGAGCCCGAATGTACACGTCTCTTTTCGGTGTTTTAGTTCGTTATGTTTTTTTTGCAGTGTCTTATCCATCTTCCTGCGCTTTTGTTCCGTAAGATCAGTGACCATGCACACCGAACCGTGTATATCCGTGCGCTGAGGGGTATTTGTGGAAAGTAAGACAGGTATGGAATTTTTATCTCCGGACTGAAAGGCAAGTTTCATCTTACTGTTCTCCTTTTCTCTTTTTCTTGCCGGTAAAGCCGAATTCATAGTGTGAAATTCCTTTCTATTGATATGCTATTAAGAAGTAAGGATTTTTCTCGGGGATTAAATCGTTTGCTTTATCTCCTGTAAACCAACATGAAGCAGGACGTATATCCAGGCTATTAAGACTTTTGCGGAAAACCTCGAGCCCGAAATTGTTGATCTGCTTTAAAGCACTGGTATGTACGAATAGCTTATTAGTATAGCATAACTTACTAATGAAATTTATTAATTCATGTGCTGAATTTCCATCGAAATCGCCGAATAATTTCAGATGAACATTATCACTGTTTCTAAAAACCTGGATTTTAAAATTCGCTGCCATTATATATTCTCCCAATAAACTTTAAATTAAATTGTTGATGGCACAGCAATATCAGCCCCAGCCACATCAGCTGCTTCCACCAGTTTCAGGCCAAATTGTTTAGCTCGGTTTTTCATGTTTTTTATTATTCTCTGTTTATATTGCATCTCATAATGTTCTACTCCTTTATCTACGTATTCAGTCCCATTCTTAAGCATGCTATAAACAAGCCGGGCCAGTTTGTG